>NZ_JBASXK010000153.1:0-23873 GCF_049276915.1 Aestuariivita sp.
GGCTCCGGCGGATTGCGCAATTGGCGTTCAAGCGGTTTAGAGTGCCTGCCGCTTTGGCGCAAGTAGCGGATGGGTTACGTCGTGGCGCAGCTTTTCCGCACATTGACGCCACCGGCCGCTAGGCTAGGCTTGGCGCACCATCAGTCAGGAAAGACTCCCCCCAATGACATCCAGACCTCAGACCTCGGGCGGACGCGCCTATCTTGCCATTCCGGGTCCATCCGTGGCCCCCGAAGCGGTTTTGCAGGCCATGCATCGCCCCTCACCGAACATCTATGAAGGTGAGTTGATCGACATGATGCCCGCCCTTGTGTCTGATCTGAAATACGTGGCGCGCACCGATCATCAGGTTGCGATATACATCGGCAATGGCCATGCCGCCTGGGAGGCGGCCCTGGCCAACACCATCGCTGAGGGCGAGACCGTGCTGGTTCCGGCGACCGGGCGGTTTGCCCATGGCTGGGCGGATATGGCCGACGGTCTGGGTGCCAGAACGCAGATCCTGGATTTCGGCAAACAGAGCCCCTGGAACATCGAGCGTATCGCCGATGCCTTGCGGGCAGATACCGGGCATCAGATCAAGGCGGTGCTGGCTGTGCATGTCGACACCTCGACCTCGATCCTCAATGACGTTCCCGCCTTGCGTGCTGTTCTGGATGATCTGGGCCACCCGGCGCTGCTGATGGCCGATTGCATCGCCTCGCTGGGCTGTGACCGCTTCGAGATGGATGCATGGGGCGTGGATGTGATGGTCACCGGGTGCCAGAAAGGGCTGATGGTGCCGCCGGGCATGTCATTTGTTTATTTCAACGATCGCGCACAGGCAGCGCGCGCGGGGATGAAGCGGGTCAGCCGCTATTGGGACTGGCAGCCGCGCGCTCATCCCGATCTGTTCTTTCAGTATTTTGCCGGTACCGCGCCCACGCATCACCTCTATGGATTGCGCACCGCGCTCGACATGATCCGGGCCGAGGGGATCGAGAACATCTGGGCACGCCATGACCGTCTTGCCCGTGCGATCTGGGCGGCCTGCGATGCCTGGTCCACCCAAGGCCCATTGCGGATGAATGTCAGCGATCCGGCCCATCGCTCGCGCGCTGTGACCTCGTTGCGACTGGATCCGCCTCAGGCCAGCGATCTGCGTCGATGGGTCGAGGGCCATCTTGGCCTGACGCTGGGTATCGGCCTGGGCATGGCCGAGCCGGGTGATCCGGCCTGGCATGGCTATCTGCGGTTTGGGCATATGGGCCATGTGAACGGCCAGATGATCATGGGGCTGCTTGGCGGGGTCGAGGCCGGTCTGATTGCACTGAACATCCCGCATGGCCAGGGTGCCCTTGAGGCCGCCGCCCATGCGATCGCGGTGACTTAGGCCGTTTCCTCAGGCCTGAGGATCGCGATCCACGCTGCGATGGATGCGCAGCCAGCCGAATATCGGTGTTGTTCCACGCCGAACGGCAAGCCGTTCGATCATGTGATTTAGCGCGATGGCAATCAGCATAACCGCCAGGAAGCCCCAGAGCAGCCAGATGGCGACAAAGACCCAGATAAGGTTGACGCCCAGCATGGTAAGCGCGGCATTGGTGAAATCCGGGGCGCGGCCTGGCTGTCTGTGATCCATCCTGCAATCTCCTGTCGAATCTGCGACAAGATAACGCGGCCATCATCAAAGTCAGGTAAATAACCCGCGATTCAGCTGCCTTGGGCCGCCAGCGCCGCTTCTATGGCCAAGGGGAGTTGCGCGGCAAACGCGTCCAGATCCGCTTTTGATCCGCAACTGATGCGGATGCAGCGGTTTTGCGGAGCTGCAAAAGGCATCCGCACGAACAGCCCCCGCGCGACCAGCCCATCCAGCACCGCTTTGGCGAAGACACCGTCCTGACCACAGTCGATTGTCACGAAATTCGCAGCCGAAGGCAGCGGCAGCAGACTGTTCTCGAGGGCAATCGCCGTGATGCGGTCGCGCGCCGCGCTGATCTCGGCCTGAACATGGGCAAGCCAGTCGTCATCCTGCAACGCGGCCAACGCGCCTGCCTGTGCGGCCCGGTTCATGCCAAAGTGATTGCGGATCTTGTTGAAGGCATCGATCAGCTCGGGTGCCGCCAGCGCATAGCCGACCCGCGCACCCGCCAGGCCATAAACCTTGGAAAAGGTGCGCATCCGGATGACCCGGGGGTCGTCGGCGGCAACCGGGGCCGCGGTCCCTTCGGGTGCACATTCCACATAGGCTTCATCCAGAACCAGCAGACAGCCCGCCGGCAAGGCCTCAAGCGCTTCGACAATGGCGCGCCCGGTATGCCAGCTGCCCATCGGGTTGTCGGGATTTGCCAGATAGACCAGCTTGGCCCCGACTTCTGCGGCCTTGGCGAAGAGGGCCTTTGGATCTTCGTAATCGTCGCGATAAGGGATCTTGTGCAGCACGCCGCCAAATCCGGCCACATGGTAATTGAACGTCGGATAGGCTCCGTCTGATGTGACCACCGCATCGCCCGGCTCGATCACGAGGCGCACAAGATAGCCCAGAAGCCCGTCTATCCCTTCGCCTACCATCACATTGGCTGGCGAAACCCCATGTTTGGCCGCGAGCGCATGGCGCAGGTCATGGCTTTCGGGATCGCCGTATTGCCAGATCTCCGAAGCCGCCACGCGCATCGCTTCGATTGCCTTGGGCGAGGGGCCAAAGACGCTTTCATTGGCCCCGATACGCGCCACAAAGGGCGCGCCGCGTTGGCGCTCCTGGGTCTCGGGGCCGACAAAAGGCACCGTGGAAGGAAGCGTCTGGGCCAGGCGGGTATAGCGAACATGATCTGTCATGACGCGCAGATAAGCCAAAGCCGCGTCGCGCTGCAAGACTTGCCAGTTGGCGTTGGCTGATGCAGGGTCACCTTACTGCCTCAGGAGAATGCGATATGCGGATTGTATTGGGTCTTTTCGTACTTGGCGCGCTCTATCTGCTGTTCTGGCCCGTCCCGGTCGCGCCGGTGGCCTATGATCCGCCCGAGGCTCCCGGTTTTTCCGGGGTCTATGCGCAAAACGACGCCCTCGCGGGGGCCGAATTCATCGCGCTTCCGGATGGCGCACTGGGGCCCGAGGACCTTGCTGTCATGCCCGGGGCGATGGTCTATTCGGCCGCGCTGGACGGCAGGCTCTTTCGGATCGACGGTGCCGCCCCCGAGCTTGTCACCCGACTGGAGGGTCGTCCGCTGGGGCTGGATGCCGGGCCGGATGGGCGGCTTTACATCGCCGACAGCTTTCACGGCATCTACACCTGGGAGCCGGAACATGGTCGCCAGCCCCTCGCCACGCATATCGACGGCAAACCGATCATCTATGCCAACCAGCTCGATGTGGCGCGCGACGACACGGTCTACTTTTCCAACTCCAGCGACCGCTTTGACCCCGAACGGATGGGCGGCACCAAACCAACCTCGGTCATGACCATCTGGGAGCAGTCGGACTCGGGCTATGTCGCGCGCGTCTCCCCGGACGGTCAGGTCGAGAAAATCGCCGAAGGCTTCGTCTATACCAACGGTGTGGCGCTGTCGCCTGCCGAAGACTTCCTGCTGATCGCCGAAACCGGGCGGGCTCGGATCCATCGCCTCTGGCTGAGCGGCGCGCGGGCAGGGGAGCAGGAGATCCTGATCGACAACCTGCCTGGCTATCCCGACAATATCGAAGCCAGCGGAGAC
Source organism: Aestuariivita sp. (assembly GCF_049276915.1). Lineage (NCBI taxonomy): Bacteria > Pseudomonadati > Pseudomonadota > Alphaproteobacteria > Rhodobacterales > Paracoccaceae > Aestuariivita > Aestuariivita sp. Next base: position 3,690 of record NZ_JBASXK010000153.1, read on the forward strand.
GGCACGTTCTGGATCGCCCTTGCCAGCCCCCGCGTTCCGGCCGAAGTTCTGATGCCCTATCCCTTTCTGCGCAAGGTGATCTGGCGGCTGGGCCCATGGGTGCGGCCTGCACCGATCGAAGCCGGGCAGATCATCGAGATCGACATGCAGGGGCGGATTTTGCGCTATCTTCAGGATCCCGAGGGCCGGCTTGGCATCACCACGGGCGGGCGCATGGTGGGGGACGATTTCTATATCATGAGCCTCGATAGCCCGGGTTTCGGCCGCATGCCCGTCAGCGATCTGCCCGCGCGCAAGTAACCTCACGTCGCGCTGGTTTTTGCGCGATGAATGGGCTGAACTGCACCAAAGCTCAGGAGGATCACATGGCACGCGTTTCCGTCAGCTACGACAGCCACATTGCTCATGTCACGCTTACACGTTCGGACAAGATGAACGCAGTCGATGATGACATGATCCACGCAATCATCGCCGCCGGTCAGGAGATTGCCGCGTCAGATGCGCGCGCAGTGGTTTTGTCCGGCGAAGGCAAAGGGTTCTGCGCCGGTCTTGATGTGATGAGCTTTGGCGCGATGGCTGGAGCGGACCCGCAAGAACTGATCATGCCGCGCAGCCACGGAGACACCAACCGCTGGCAGGAAGTCGCGCTGGTCTGGCGCCGCGTCCCGGTTCCGGTGATCGCCGCGCTGCATGGCGTCTGCTACGGCGCGGGGTTCCAACTGGCCCTCGGGGCCGATATCCGCATCGCCACACCCGACACCAAACTGTCGGTGATGGAGATGAAATGGGGGCTGATACCGGATATGGGCGGTATGGTCCTGTTGCCGCAACTGGCACGCTCGGACGTGATCCGCCAACTGACCTATACTGCACTGCCGATTTCGGCCGATCAGGCCCGGGACTGGGGGCTGGTCACATCATTGGCAGATGATGCGCATGCCGCGGCCCTTGAACTGGCCACGGAAATCGCCGGCAAAAGCCCATCAGCGATCCGCGCGGCCAAGCGGCTGATCGCACTGGCCGAAAGCGGGGCCAGCCGCGAAGATGTTTTGCTGGCGGAAAGCCGCGAGCAGGCGGCGCTGGTAGGCAAGGCCGATCAGATGGAAATCATCGCCGCCTCTATGCAAAAACGCGCGCCGGTGTTCAAATAGACGAGCTGTTCAAGTCAGCCCGTCTATTTCCAAAGCACCATGAAGACCCGGTCCCGGGTGCTTATGCCAGTTCGTTCAACCGTTCGATCGCGTCGCGGATCTTGGCCTCTTCCTCCTCGCGTGCGGCCAGATTGGCGCGGGTTTCCTCCACCACGTCATCCGGCGCGCTTTCGACGAATTTCGGATTGTTCAGCCGTCCGCGCAACCCGCCCAACTCCTTGTTCAGCTTGCCCAGCGTCTTTTCCAGCCGTGCCTTTTCTTCAGCGATATCAATGATATCGGCCAGCGGCAAACCAAACTCCGCCCCCTCGGCAGGAATGGTGATCGTGCCTTTCGGGAAGGCCTCGGTCGCAGCCAGGCTTTCGATCCGCGCCAGCCGCGTGATCAGAGGCGCGTTATTGTCCCAGGCCGCCTGTCCGCGCGCATCGATCTGGCGCACCAGCATCGGCACATAGGCACCGGCAGACACATGCATCTGCATGCGGGCCGAGCGAACGGCTTCAATCAGGCCAATCACCCAGTTCATCTCGTGATCCGCCTGCGCATCCACCGGGTCGGCAGGTCCGTAGACCGGCCAATCCCCATGCACCAGCATCTTCGAGCGCGTGCCCGACAGCGACCAAAGCTCTTCGGTGATGAAGGGCATGATCGGATGCAGCAGGATCAGACACTGATCCAGAACCCATTTCATCGTAACCTGCGTTTCGGCCTTGGCAGCGGCATCCTCGCCCTGCAGCAGGGGTTTTGAAAACTCTACATACCAGTCGCAGACCTTGCCCCAGACAAAGGCATAAAGCGTGTTGGCCGCATCATTGAACCGGTACTGAGCCAGCGCATCATCCACATCCGCACGCGCCTTGGCTGTCTCTCCGATGATCCATTTGTTCAGCGTCTGCTGGGGATGGGGGATGCCATCAGCCTCAGCATCAAACACGTCATACATCTCGGCGAACCGGGCAAAGTTCCACAGCTTGGTGCCAAAATTCCGATATCCGGCAATGCGTTGCGTTGACAACTTGAGATCGCGCCCCATCGCCGCCATCGCCGTCAGCGTAAAGCGCACCGCATCCGCGCCATATTCGTCGATCAACTCAAGCGGATCCAGCACATTGCCCAAAGACTTGGACATCTTCTTGCCGCTCTCATCGCGCACCAAGGCATGCACATAGACCGTGTCAAAGGGCTTCTGTCCGACCACGGCATATTGCATCATCATCATCCGGGCGACCCAGAAAAAGATGATGTCAAACCCGGTGACCAGAGTGCTGGTGGGAAAATATTTCCGATAGGCTTCAGTCTCTTCGGGCCAGCCCAGCGTTCCAATGGGCCAGAGGCCGGAGGAGAACCAGGTGTCCAGCACATCAGGGTCGCGCCACACCGGATAGATCAGTCGGGTGGGGTCCTGATGCACACCATATTCGGCCAGGCACTGCGCCAAAGCCTCGGCGGCGGCATGGCGATTGGCCACTTCGATCACCCTGGCATGGTTCAGCGGCATCGGGAGCCCCGCCAGCACATCGTCGAACTGGCCAGCCACCCCGCCGAAATCAGCGCTGCAATGAATGCGTTCTTCCCCGCTCAACAGCGTTTGCGTCGACAACAGGCGCATCATTTCGACAATATCCAGCGCCCTGTCGCCCTCATCATCGGCAAACCCGTGCGCTGCAAGGTCAAATCCGTACCAGACCGGAATCTGGTGCCCCCACCAGAGCTGGCGCGAGATACACCAGGGCTCGATATTCTCCAGCCAGTGGAAATACACCTTGGCATCGCGTTCGGGCAGAATGCGAGTCTCGCCCGTGCGCACCGCATCAATCGCAGGCCCGACGATCTGCGCGGTATCGACAAACCACTGATCCGTCAGCATCGGCTCGATCACCACCTTCGAGCGATCGCCAAAGGGCTGCATGATCGGCTTGTTTTCGACAAAGGGCACAAGTGCGCGCTGCCCGGCCGCATCCGAGGAGTCGTCATCTGCGGCGGGGTTGGGCACCATCACCGCCAGCCCTTCGGCGGTGATATCGGCCACAACGCGTTTGCGCGCCTCGAACCGGTCCAGCCCGCGATACTCCTCGGGGACCAGGTTGATCGCGTCAATCTCGGCTTCGGACAGAACCGCCCCTTCGATGATCGACTGAGCCTTTGCAGCTTCCTCGGCATAGGGCAAACCGTCCGCGCGCATCTGCGCGCGGGTGTCCATCAGCCGATAGCACGGAATGTTCCCGCGCTTGGCCACGCCATAGTCATTGAAGTCATGCGCTCCGGTGATCTTGACCGCACCCGAGCCGAAATCGGGATCAGGATAGTCATCGGTGATGATCGGGATCAGGCGACGATGTTCTTTCGGTCCAACCGGAATTTCACAGAGTTTTCCGACAATTGACGCATAGCGCTCATCTGACGGATGAACTGCAACCGCCCCATCGCCCAACATGGTTTCGGGCCGCGTGGTCGCGATCGATATATAGTCGCGCTCTTCCTCAAGCACGACAGCCCCTTCGGCATCCTTCTCAACATAGAGATAGGTCTCCCCGCCTGCGAGCGGGTATTTGAAATGCCACATATGGCCGGGGGTTTCGATATTTTCGACTTCCAGATCGGAAATCGCGGTTTCGAAATGCGGATCCCAGTTGACCAGCCGCTTGCCGCGATAGATCAGGCCCTTGTCATACATATCCACAAAGACCTTGATGACGGCATCGTGGAAATTCGGGCCTTTGCCCTTTTCGGGATCGCCCGCGGCTCCGCCCATGGTAAAGGCCTCACGCGACCAGTCGCACGAGGCTCCAAGCCGCTTGAGTTGACCAATGATGGTCCCGCGGGATTTGACCTTTTGTTGCCAGACCCGGTCCACAAATGCCGCGCGCCCCATCTCGCTGCGGCTCGGCTCTTGATTGGCGGCCATCTCGCGCTCGGTGACCATCTGGGTTGCGATTCCGGCGTGATCCGTGCCCGGCTGCCAGAGCGTGTCGAACCCGCGCATGCGATGCCAACGGATCAGGATATCCTGCAATGTGTTGTTGAATGCATGGCCCATATGCAGGCTGCCCGTCACATTGGGCGGCGGGATCATGATCGAAAAGGTCTCATTGCGCGATGCATTTGCACCTGCCGCAAAAGCGCCTGTGTTTTCCCAGGCCACATAGAGGCGGTTTTCTGCCTCGGCGGCGTTGAAGGTTTTGTCCATCGTCATGGTCATGATCCCTTGTGGCTTGGGCGTTCATCTAGCGAAGGATGCGCCAGAGGGGAAGGGTGCGAGCCGGGATTCTTGATCGGGCGGATGTTGCGTCGGTGTCGCCGTGGCTTTGGGGTATTTTCGACCAGAAAGAAGCCGGGTGAAAGCGCCCCGATCCCCGCCGGGCGCACCTGTGGCGCTGCTGCAGGGATCGGGGCCACCTCTTCCTGGTACGGTCATCGGCTCCCCAGCCTGTACCGCCCGAACAGGGTGACACGATTCTGGTTAAGAAAGCCTTGCGGTTTCTTTCTGGTCGAAAATACCCCTGCGTGCCGCTCAGTCCGCGCGCGCGGCGGCGACATCCGGGTTCACCAGCGGTTCGCGCACACCCGGGCGCATGACCTGCGGATCATAGGCTTTTCGGTCAAACACCTCGTGCACCATCGGTTCAAAGAAGCTCAGGGGCAGGGTGTCATAGCCCGGATCAAAACTGGCCTGATCCCAGCGCTCGCAAAACGTCGCGCAATCATCGAAATAGGCATGCCCCGCATGGCGATCGCGTTTGTTGCGATCATAGCCCTCCAGATGATGGCCATAATACAGCATCTGGAAATCGCCGTGGGTTTCCACGCACCAGCAACATTGTTCGCGCACGAAAGGCCGCAGGATGGTCGCGGCGTATTCATCGTGGTTATAGGGCGCATAGATATCGCCAATATCGTGCAGCAGCGCCGAGACGACCCAGTCGACATCCGCCCCGTCCCGCCAGGCGCGGCTGGCAGATTGCAACGAATGGCCCAGCCGCGTGACCTGATAGCCCGACAGCCCTTCATCCAGATCCACGAGCGCCTTGAGCAGCCGGTCTGCGGTGCCTTTGGTATAGGCGATCTCATGGTCGGTGAGGAATTCGTAATCTTCCTTCGTGCCGTCCTTCATCTGGGTAAAGCTGACCTTGTCCATCACGCGTAAAGCCCTTTTCTGTTCTGTGCGCCCGCCATCATGGCCTTGGCCTGGGCCGCGCGAATTTCATCGTACAACGCCAGAGCCTCGGGTGCAAAGGTTGCGCGCGGTGGAGCGATGTTTATGAAATTGCCCGTCCGGTCGGCCCCGCGCACCAGCATGGCATAGTCCTTGTCCGCCACCTGCTGGGCGATTTCTGGCGTACAGAAGCGCACCACCGCCGCAATGCGCCGGTCGTCGCTTGTATTCGGCCCCGAGCCGTGAATCGTCAGCCCGTGATGCAGCGAGATCTGTCCCGGTTGCAGTTCGATCGCGACCCTGTCCTCGGCGGCGACATCCACCTGGACTTCCTGGCCGCGCGACAGCAGGTTGTTGTCATCAAACGTATCCATATGGGGCAGGATCGGGTTCTTGTGCGAGGCGAGCGCAAACTCCATGCAGCCCGACGTCATTGTCGCCTCGGATAGGGCCAGCCACATCGTGACCAGCCCGTCAATCGCCCCCAGTCCCCAATAGGTCAGGTCCTGATGCATCGAGACGATCTGCGTGGTGTTGGGCTCCTTTATGAAGAATTCGACCCCATAGACCAGAATATCAGGCCCCAGAATGCCCTCGACCACATCCAGAATGCGTGGATCGGCCCCGATTTTCGCCGCCAGGGGCATCACGCAATGGGCATTGACCCGCTTGTAGGTGTTGAGCGGCAGCGGCAGCCCATTGTCGAGCCATTCTGCTTCCAGTCTTTCAAGGTCGCCGCGCAGCTGTTGTGCCTCTTCGCGCGACATCACCGGTATGGGAAACAGAAATCCGTCCTCCCAGTATTGGGTGACGTCCTGTGGTGAGAGGCGTCCGGCCTCGAGGGAAACGGGATGTGTCATCGGGGTCTCCGGCTGTGTGCCGTATCAGGCTACTACGCGGCGCGCGCGGTTCAGAACGGTATGTCTTGCAGCTCAGGATAAGTTCAGCTTAGCCTGCTTTCATGTCGTCGCGTGTCCCCTCTCTCAACTGGCTGCGAGTCTTCGAAGCCGCCGCGCGCACCGAAAGCTTTGCGCGCGCGGGCCGTGCGCTCAACATGTCTGCCGCCGCCGTCAGCCAGCAGATCAAGGCGCTCGAGGCGCATCTGGGCCAGCCGCTTTTTGCCCGCAGGGCCCATGCCGTGCACCTGACCGAAGCCGGACGCGCCTATCTGCCCGGCGTTCAGCAATCCCTGCAACTTCTGGAAGCCTCGACCGAAGGGCTGTTCGGTACCCGCAGTGAGCAGCCGCTTTATGTCCAGAGCGTCCTGTTGTTTGCCCATGGCATATTGGCTCCGAAACTGGCGGGGTTCACCGCTGCCAACCCCGATATCCGGCTGATCCTGTCCACCGGCAACGTGCCTGCCGATTTCGGCCTGCGCTTCAATGATCTGCAGATCGTCTTCGGCCCGCCCTCGGCCTATGGCGCGGCCCATGACACGCTTCTGAGCGAGCGTCTTTTTCCGGTGGCCAGCCCCGATATCGCCGCCGAGATCGACACGGCAGAAGATCTGATCCGCTTTCCGCTGATCGAGGTCGCGACCCATCGTGCCGGCTGGCCACATGTTCTGGACAGCCTTCGCTTGCCGGCCCATGGCGCGCGGCTGACCTTTGCCGACAGCACCGTGATGGCCGCAACGCTGGCGGCCCATGGACTTGGCATCGCCCTTGCGCGCGCGCCTGCCAGTGATCTTGCCGTGGCGCAGGCCGGTCTGGTGCCCTGTTTACCCGACATCAGCATCGCGGGGCATGACAGCTATCATCTGGTTTACGACGATCTCGCCAGCCTGCGCCCTGCCGCAAGGCGCTTTCGGGACTGGCTTTTGGATATCCCATGATGCGGCTGGACATTGCCGTCTCCGGGGCTAGTGTCCGCGTCAAGCAATCACAAGAGGTCAGTCATGGATAAGTTTGGCAAAAGCCAGCCCGTCAAACGGGTGGAAGATGTGCGGTTTTTGACCGGGCAGGGCCGATATGTCGATGACACGGCACCCGAAGGCGCGCTGCATGCGTTCTTTTTCCGCAGCCCCGTCGCTCATGGTGAGATTGTCGAACTGGATCTGAGCGATGCGCGTGACGCCGACGGCGTGCATCTGGTGGTCACCTGCGAGGACCTCGAAGCCGCCGGTATTGACATCGCCATGGCCGGGGCGCTGATGAAAAACCGGGATGGAACGAACGGGGCCGCGCCCCTGCGTCCGATGCTTGCCAAGGGCCGCGTGCGCTATGTCGGTGAGGCCGTGGTGATGATCGTCGCCGAAACCATGGCGCAAGCTCGCGATGCGGCCGAGATGATCGTTTTTGATACCAATGACTTGCCGGTCAAAATGGATGTTGCACCTGGGGGTGAGGAGATCCATCCCGAAGCGCCGGGAAACCTGGCTCTGGACTGGGGCATGGGCGATGAGGCTGCGACCGAGGCCGCCTTTGCGGCGGCTGCGAGAACCGTCTCGCTCGAGATCGACGACAATCGTGTGATCGTCAACTCGATGGAGCCGCGCGGCTGCTGGGCTCAGATGGAAGAGGGGCGTTTGCACCTGTCCTACAACGGTCAGGGCGTCTGGGGCATGAAGGACCGCCTTGTCAAAGCCATGGGGATGCAGGCCGATGATATTCGTGTCACAACCCAGGATGTGGGTGGTGGATTTGGCATGAAGGCCATGGCCTATCCCGAATATTTTTGCGTCGCCCACGCGGCGCGCGCTTTGAGCCGCCCCGTGCGCTGGATCTCCGAGCGCACCGAAGCCATGCTCAGCGACAATGGCGGGCGCGATCTGGTCTCGGTGGCCGAACTGGCCTTTGACGAGACCAACAAGATCACCGCCTACCGGGTGAAAACCCGTTGTAATCTGGGTGCTTACAACTCGCAGTTCGCCCAGGCCATCCAGACCCAGCTGTTCAGCCGTGTGTTGATGGGTGTCTATGATGTCCAGACCACATGGTTGCATGTCGAGGGTTACTATACCAACACCGTCACCGTGGATGCCTATCGCGGGGCCGGTCGGCCCGAGGCGATCTATGTGCTGGAACGGGTCATGGACAGGGCCGCGCGCGAACTGGGCGTCGATCCTTGGGAACTGCGCCGCCGCAACTTTATCCGGCCCGAACAATTCCCCTACAAGGCTGCCACTGGCGAGACATATGACGTTGGTGATTTCAACAAGGTCCTCAGCCGCGCCGCGATCGAGGCCGATCAGGCCGGTTACGCGGCGCGCGTCAAGGCGGATGCCGAACGGGGTCTGATCCGCGGTCAGGGCCTGTGTTATTACATCGAAAGCATTCTGGGCGATCCATCTGAGGGCGCGCGCATCGCCTTCAACGAGGATGGCACGGTTTCGATCTTCGTGGGCACCCAGTCTAACGGGCAGGGACATGAAACCGTCTATGCCCAGTTCCTGTCGGATCAGACCGGCATTCCCGCCGATCTGATCACCGTGGTGCAAGGCGACAGTGACCTCATCAAACAGGGGGGCGGGACTGGTGGATCGCGCTCGGTCACGGTGCAGAACAATGCCACGCTGGTGACCGTGTCCAAGATGATCGAAAGCTTCACGCCCTATCTGGCCGAGAAGATGGGCGTTGAGGCAGACAAGGTCAGCTTTGATGACGAGGCTTTCCGCGCCCCCGGCTCGAACCTCACGCCGACCTTTCTGGAAGCTGCCGAAATGGCGCGCCAGGACGGGCGCAGCGACCTGCTGAGCCATGAAAGCCGCGCAACGCTCGAGGCGCGCAGCTTTCCCAACGGTGCCCATGTGGCCGAGATCGTGATTGATCCCGAGACCGGGGTTCTGACTGTGGATCGCTATACCGTGGTTGACGATTTTGGAAACCTTATCAATCCCTTGTTGGCCGAAGGTCAGGTTCATGGCGGTGTGGTTCAGGGCATCGGGCAGGCGGTGACCGAACATGTGGTCTATGACGAGGATGGCCAGCTGCTCACGGCAACGTTCATGGACTATGCCTTGCCACGCGCCGATGACGTACCCATGATCGGCTTTACCTCGGAACCGGTGCCCTCCACGGCCAATATCATGGGCATGAAGGGATGCGGCGAAGCAGGGACTGTCGGCGCTCTGGCGGCCATCGCCAATGCCGTGCAGGACGCGCTCTGGGATCGTGGGATCCGGCAAGTGGACATGCCGTTCACGCCGCTCAAGGTTTGGGAACTGCTACAGGATGACGCGATCGCGGCTGAGTGACAGGGTCTTTGGATGGTTCGCAGGCAGGTTTGCCTCCGGCCATTCCAAATCCGTTCCCATGCGTGGGCCGCAGGCCCATGTGATCATCCTGGACGGCACGATGTCCACGCTGGACCCGGGGCATGAAACCCACGCGGGCATGACCTATCGGCTCTGTCAGGAAATGGGCAGCGCGATATCGCTTTACTACGAGGCTGGGGTGCAATGGCCCAGCTGGAGGCATACGCTGGATGTGATGATGGGGCGCGGCCTCAATCGCCAGATCCGCCGCGCCTATGGATATCTCGCGTCGCGTTATCGCCCCGGCGATACGATCTATCTGATCGGCTATTCGCGCGGCGCATTCGCGGTGCGCTCGCTGGCGGGCGTGATCGACCGCGTCGGTCTTCTGCGCGCCGAACATGCGACCGAGCGCAATATCACGACCGCCTATCGCTATTACCAATGCAGCCCCGACAGCCCCGGTGCGAAAGCGTTCCGCGACGCGTTCTGCCATCCGGAAACCTTGGTTGAAATGATCGGGGTCTGGGACACGGTCAAGGCGCTGGGTCTGCGCCTGCCGCTGCTCTGGCGTCTGGCCGAGCAGCGCCACGGCTTTCACGATCACAAACTGGGAGAGCACATCCGCCATGGCTATCAGGCGCTCGCTCTGGATGAAACGCGCGAGGTCTATGAGCCTGTCTTGTGGGAATGTCCCCAAAGTTGGCCGGGCCGGCGGGTTCAGCAGGTCTGGTTCATGGGCACCCATGGCGATGTGGGCGGACAGTTGAACGGGTTTGAAGACGCGCGGCCTTTGGCCAATTTCTCGTTGGTATGGATGCTGGAAAGGGCCGAGTCCTGCGGGTTGGCATTGCCCGCAGGATGGGCGGAACGGTTCCCCTGCGACGCCACCGCCCCGTCGGTCGGGACGTGGCGCGGCTGGGGCAAGATCTTTCTGCTGCGCCACCGTCGCGTGATCTGTCAGGATGTCTCGGAAAGCCTGCATGAAAGTGTGCGCAACCGGCCCGGCGCTCTGTCGGGGGCCGCTGTTGTGCAAAGCCCGGGTTAGTCTCCCGCCAGGAACAGAAACATCTGCCACGTCCCGCTTTCGCGCGTGAACAGGGCCCGATAATCCACCACCGATCGCAGCTGATCCCGCCGTACGAAACCCTCTTGTCCATTGCCGCGCTCGACCTTGCGAAACCGTTTCGGTTCGTTTTCCTGATAAACGGCCAGCAGCACCTCGTGATCCATGCGCGCCACGATCTTCGACAACCCGTTGGGACGCGCCCGCAGGGGCACATCGGTGCCGATCACGAAGAAGGTGTCATATGGCGTGAACTGTTCCGGCAGGTCGACGGCGGCAGTATAGGGCGCATAAAACGTGCCATCGTCCTGAAATGCGCCGCCACCGCGCAACACGGTTTCCAGCGCCCCCCAGTATTCGGCGCGCATTTCACCTGCCTGATCTCGATACTCTGGCGACAGCAGCTCTGACGGAACGGTCAGAAACCGCACAAAGGCCTCATGACCCGCATCGCCGCCAAAGCTCAGCTCTACATCCGGGCTGACGAAGTCCAGCATCGCGGGGATGTCGCGTGCCAGCACGGCCTTGAGGAACGCGTCGCGATAGGCGACGAAACCGGGCTGTTGCTGGGCCTGGTCAAATGGCGCGACGCGCAGGACTTCGGCGGAAAGGGGCGTGGCGCTCAGGCTCAGCCCCAGAAGGGCGGCATGCAATAGGTGTTTCATCTCGCCAGACTGGCGCGAAACGGGTCCGGTGCCAAGACGTCAGTCCATTTTCATGATGATGCAGGTTGTTGTGCCGGTGGCGTAAAGCTTGCCATCCTCCACGCCGCGTATCTCGCCATGCGCTACCCCGGTCCGGCGGCCCGCATGATCCACGATGCCTTCGCACTCGATCATCATGCCGATTGGAATGGGGCGCAGAATGCTGATCTTGTATTCAAGCGTGGTGTAAACCGACCCCTTGGGCACTTTGGTCATCACCGCGCAGGCCATGGCGCTGTCCAGAAGCGTGCCATACCAGCCGCCATGCACGGCCCCTGTCGGATTCGTGGTGCTGAATGAAGGCGCGCCGCGAAACACCACCCGTCCGTCTTCTACAAGATGCACGCTATACCCCAGGGACTCGCCGATGGGCGGACCCATGATCTCTCCGGCGGCCATACGGGTCATGAACTCCAACCCGGACATGGACAGGATGTCCTCGGGACTTGGCAGATCCGCAAGGGATTTGGCGAATGGCATGGGCGTTCTCCGATCTGACCTTGGACCGGAAACCTATCAGCGCGCAGCGGCCTCGCAATGATTACGCAACGTTCTCCAGTTGCACCTTGGGCAGTACACCCAGCGCGTGGCAGACATCGCGGGTCAGTTCTGGCCGGTTGAGCGTGTAGAAATGCAGATTCTCCACCCCGCCATCCAGAAGCTCACTGCACAGCTCGGTGCAGATGGCCGTGGCCAGAAGGTCTTCGCGCCCGTCGCGGACCGCCTTCTCAAAGGCCTCTTCCACCCATGCCGGGATCGTGGTGCCACAGCGCAGGGCGAAATTGCGCGCGCCTTTCCAGTTCTCGATCGGCAGAATGCCTGGCGTGATCGGCGCATCGATCCCGGCCTTTTCGCAGGCATCACGGAACCGAAAGAATGTCTCGGCCTCAAAGAAGAATTGCGTCAGCGCCTCATTCGCTCCGGCATCGATCTTACGCTTGAGCCAGTCCACATCGGCCTGTGCGTTGGCAGCTTCGGGGTGCACATCGGGATAAGCACCCACACGGATGTTGAACCGGCCGGTCTCGGCCAGCGCCGCGATCAGCTCGCAAGAGGTGTCAAACCCCTCAGGATGCGGTTTGAACTGACCTTCGCCCTTTGGCGGATCGCCCCGCAGCGCCACGATATCGGTCACACCGGCTGCGGCAAAGCCATCTGCAATCGCCATGGTTTCCGCTCGTGATGCATTCACACAGGTCAGATGCGCCGCAACCCGCAGGCCCGAAGACTTATGCAGCGTCGCCACCGCTTCGCGTGTCAGATCCCGCGTGGTGCCGCCTGCGCCATAGGTGACAGAGACAAAGCGCGGGTCCAGCGGAGCCAGCGTCTGCACCGTGTCCCAAAGACGAAAGGACGCCTCCAGAGTTTGCGGAGGAAAGAATTCGAAGGACACTTTTGGGGCAGACATAAACGAACACCTCTCGTTGAGTTTCATTCTTGTCGCACGGGCCGTGTTGTGAGACAATTTCATAATACTCAACAACAACATGAGTGAGACGATAGGTTGCATATCGAATTCCGGCATCTGCGCACGATCAAAGCCATCCATGACACTGGCGGTCTGGCCCGCGCCGCCGAGACGCTCCACATCACGCAAAGCGCGCTGAGCCATCAGATCAAGGGGCTTGAAGACCAGACCGGGGTCGAGCTCTTCGTGCGCCGCTCCAAGCCGATGAAGCTGTCGGCAGCGGGCATGCGTCTGTTGCGCCTGGCCAACCAGATCCTGCCCCAGGTCGAGGCCGCGCAGGAAGAGTTCTCGAACCTGCGCGACGGCACTGCCGGGCGGATGCATATCGCCATTGAATGCCACGCCTGTTTCGAATGGCTTTTTCCCGTGCTCGAGGGGTTTCGCAAGACCTGGTCGGATGTGGATGTCGATATCCGCCCCGGCCTGGCCTTTGACGCGCTGCCGGCGTTGCAAAAGGAAGAGGTGGATCTTGTCGTGTCCTCGGATCCTGAAGATCTTGCAGGTGTGGAGTTCGTCAAACTCTTTGATTACGCACCGGTTTTCGTGGCCTCGTCCCAGCATGCGCTGGCCCAGAAGCCCTTTGTCGAGGCCGCGGATTTTCGCGACCAGACCCTGATTACCTATCCCGTGGAACGCTCGCGGCTGGACGTGTTCAGCCAGCTTCTGATTCCGGCCAAGGTGGAACCGGCGGCGATCCGGCAGGTCGAACTGACGGCTGTGATCCTGCTGTTGGTGGCCTCCAACCGGGGTGTATCGGTTCTGCCCGACTGGGTGGTGCGCGAGGTCAAGTATTCCTCGGATTACGTGACCCGTCCTCTGACCGCAAAGGGGCTGACGCGCACGCTCTATGCGGCGGTGCGCAGTGAGGATCGCGACAAGCCGTTCATGCAGCGTCTGATCGAGCTTGCCCGCATCGAGGCCAGGCACCTGCAGGAGGCGTGATCTGTCCGCCCTGTCGGGCGGGCGCCTGCGGCGCACGTATTTCCGGCAAGAAGAAGCAGCCGGCGCGGCGGGTGGGTTTAGGCCTTGGCAAGAAGAGCCCCCTTGCGTATACGCGCGGCCTGACATCAAGGAGCCCCTCGCATGGTCGGCAGCGCGAATCTCAACATCATGGTCAAAGCGGCGCGCAAGGCGGGCCGATCGCTGGTCAAGGATTTCCGCGAGGTCGAGAACCTGCAGGTTTCGGTCAAAGGGGCCGGAGATTTTGTCACCAAGGCCGATCTGGCATCGGAAGCGATCCTGAAGGAAGAGCTGTTGGGCGCGCGCCCGACCTATGGCTGGCTGGCCGAAGAGGGCGGGGAGATCGAAGGGCAGGATCCCACCCGCCGCTGGATCGTCGATCCGCTGGATGGCACCACGAATTTCCTGCATGGTCTGCCTCATTGGGCAATTTCCATCGGGCTTGAGCACAAGGGCCAGATCGTGGCCGGAGTGATCTTTGATCCGGCAAAGGAAGAGATGTTCATCGCCGAAAAAGGCACCGGTGCGTTCCTGAATGACACGCGGATGCGGGTATCGGCGCGCAACAAGATGATCGAATGTATCTATGCCACCGGTCTGCCGTTTGGCGGGCGCTCGGATTTGCCGGCGACGCTACAGGATCTGGCGCGTTTGATGCCGGTCTGCGCAGGTGTGCGCCGCTGGGGGTCTGCGGCTCTGGATCTGGCCTATGTCGCCGCTGGCCGGTATGACGGGTTCTGGGAGCGTCGTCTGAACGCATGGGATCTGGCGGCCGGTCTGATCATCCTGCGCGAAGCGGGTGGGCTGGCCGAGCCGATCCTGCCCAATGGCAATATCATCGGGGATGGCGAAGTTGTTGCCGCCAATGAGGTGATGTTCGACAGTTTCGCGAAGATCATCCGCGGCTAAGCGTCATTTACGCAGTTTCGGTATCCGGCTTTCCACGAAGCTGTAGCGCGCGTCCGGATGGGGCGGGTGGCCATCGGTTCTGTTCCAGAACGCCGTGCCGCCGCGTCTGCGCCAGAGCGGGATCGCCGCGATCAGCCCTGCGATGAAACCGCCCGCATGGGCCCAATAGGCCACACCGCCTTCATCGCCGGAACTGGAAAGACCGCCGAGAACCTGCAGACCCATCCAGAGGCCCAGCATGATCCAGGCGGGGATCGGCAGGATGCGGAAAAAGACGATGAAGATGATCAGGATATCGACCTTGGCCTTGGGGAACATCAGCAGATAGCCCCCCATCACCCCTGCGATCGCGCCGGATGCGCCGATGGTCGGGATATTCGAAAACGGTGCTGCCACCACCTGCATCAGACCAGCCGCAACTCCGGTTGCCAGGTAGAACAGCAAGAAGCGGCCGTGGCCAAGCTCGTCTTCCATGTTGTCGCCAAAAATATACAAAAACAGCATGTTCCCTGCCAGATGCATGAAGCCGGCATGCAGGAACATCGACGAGATCAGCGTATGCAATTCTTGTCCCGAGCTGATTTCGTAAGGCACGATCGCCCAGGCGTTGTAAAGCTGGAAGATCGCGCGATCATCGGCCTGGATCGGCAGACATGCCAGGAAAATGCCGATGTTCAGCGCCATCAGCATATAGGTGACATAGGGCGTACGCCCGGACGGATTGTGATCTCGGATGGGGAACATGAAAGTCAAGCTGGCGCTGGGACCCGTCCGGGTCAAGAGTATTTCGTGCAGCTTTCTGACTTGATTTTTCGGCGCGATGCGCCAGCCTTTGGTTCATGAGATATCCACCGATCGCATTGACGCTTTCGGCCAGCCTGTTGGCCGCTCCGCTCTGGGCCGAGACCTGCCCGGCACCGCCGGACCATTCCGCTGCTCTGGATGCCTTGCTTGAGCAGATGACAGAGGCCCGCAACGAGATGGCAGGGCGCGCCTTGTCAAACCAGATGTGGGAACTGTGGACCGATGCGCCCGACGAGGCCGCGCAGGCGCTTCTGGATCGTGGGATGCGGGCGCGCTCGGGCTATGATTTCCTGGGTGCGATCGATGCGTTCGATCGGCTGGTCGAATATTGCCCCGATTATGCCGAGGGCTATAACCAGCGCGCATTCGTTTACTATCTGAGCCATAACTTCGCTGCCGCGCTCGAGGATCTGGACCGCACGCTCGAGCGCTCGCCGCGCCATGTCGGGGCGCTTTCGGGCAAGGCGCTCTCGCTGGTGGGGCTGGGGCGGCTGGACGAAGCGCGCGAGGCTCTGAACTCTGCGCTGGCGCTCAATCCCTGGCTGTCCGAGCGTGCCCTGATGGCACCGGGCGGTCCTCTGGAGCCCAAGGGCAAAGATATCTGATCAGCACTTTTCCTTGCCCACGCAGACGGTTAAGGTCGCATGGCTGGCCCGCGTGGTGGAATGGTAGACACAGGGGACTTAAAATCCCCAGGCCTGACGGCCGTGCCGGTTCGAGTCCGGCCGCGGGTACCAGCAGGAGGGCGCAACGTGTCGCGCCGTTCCGGCTTAAAGGTCCGGCACCTCCACCCCATGGTCCTGCGCCAAGGTCATGATTGTTTCCCAGATCTTGCGCGGCACCATCAAGGGTTGGCCCTGGGAGGCGGCATGGAGCGCACGTTCACGTTCGCCCGGGATCTGCACCGGTTCGGCCTCCCTTTGCGGGGCCGAAGCTCTGATCTCGGAAAGTATTTCCTCGGCCACCCGTTGCATCGCGTGCGCTTGATTGAAACTGCGGCAATCCACGGCCAGCACCAACCAGTTGATTTCGCCCTTTTCAACAGGACCCAGCATCGCTTCGCCGATCAGTTCGGCGATCAACGCCATACCATACCCCAGCGGCCCTCCCTTGGGCAGGATCGCACCGCCGTCAAAATAGTCCTGCGGATCGCAGGATGGCGCGCCATGGCGATCGAGGATGAGACCTTCGGGCAGGGAGACTCCGGCCGCCCGCGGGGCATAGATCCAACCGCCTGCCGCTTGCGATGTGGCGATATCAATGATCACGGGACCCAGATCGCCCCCCGGCATCGCGATGCAGAACGGGTTGGTCGGCAACATCGCTTCGCGCCCGCCGTAAGGGGCCACCATCCGCCATGTCTTGCGGTTGCCCCCGCCCAGCGTGATCGACAGGCAGTGCCGATTTGCGGCTATGTCGCCGAACGCGCCAAGCCGTCCGGTATGGCCTGCGCCCAGCAGGCCCACGGCCGCAAGCCCTGTCTGCTGAGCCTGCTCAACAGCCAGTTCATGGGTGCGCCGCATGGCTGGAATACCGATGCCACCTTGTGCATTGATCATCAGGACAGTGTCCGACAAGCGGTTCACAATCGGTCGGGCCGTGGGGATGACGGTGCCGTCCAACATTTCGCGCATGTACTGGATCGTTCGCACAAAGCCATGGGATTCGACCCCACATTGATCGGCTTCAATCAAATGTCCGGCTACTTCGGCCGCCACATCCGGCCCGGCCCCGGCGGCTTCAAAAAGCCCCTGTGCAAGCTTTGACGCGGTGTCGGGCGGGACCGCCACACGATCCTCGACGTGCAATTTGCCCATGAAGCGGGTCTCTCCCTCCTGCATATCGGGCCAAGACTATCGAGAAGCACAAAAAACGCAAAGTGTCAGATTGAGACTAACGCCGTGGCGGGACCTGTCAAAACGCCCCCATCTGCAAGCCGGCACCCACAGCGGCTCCCAAATCACGGCAGTCTTGCAGGTCTTTCTCGGCAATGGTTTTTTCAGCCAGAATCGTGTCTGCCGTCTGTGCCCGGGTGTTGATGATCAGCGCTGGCTGGACTTCTTTCAAACGCCAGCCTGTGGCGATGCGGGCAAGTTGGCGCGCCGCGTTTCTGCCATCTGATCCGGCACAGATCATCTGCGCATAGGCGCGCCCTTCGATCTGGCCCAACACAGGATAGTAGCAGCGGTCGAAGAATTCCTTCATCTCTCCCGAAAGCGCGGCAAGATTTTCCGGCGCGCAAAAGATATAGCCATTCGCCGCCAACATATCCTTGGCCGTTGCGTCCTGCGCACGCGTGATCACGGTCTCACACTCGTCCCGCGCCGCCTCCGCCGCCGCCTGTGCCATCTGCGCGCTGCCCCCGGTGCGGGAGTGCCAGACGATGAGCAGCCGCGCCATGGCTCAGTCCCGCGTGCCCGAAAAGCGCGTGGCCCAGTCTTCGCGCTGCTCATCGGTGATCTTGGCAAACAGCACATCGTGCACCGCAAACGCGTGGCCCGCGGGAAGCGCGTTCAGCGCGGCGGCCATGTCCGAGGGCCAGCTCATGTCAAGCGTGTTCATCGCGCTGAGCATCCGCGCGGCCGCATCGGGGATGAACGGGGCGGAAAGCACGGCGTAAAGGCGGATCAGGTTCAGGCCCATGCGCACCTGCATGGCGGCGGTTTCGGGGTCTTCCTTGAACGTGGACCAGGGCGCCGCGCTTTGCAGATATTCATTGCCGGCAACCCAGATCGCGCGGAGTTCTTGCGCGGATTTGCGGACCTCCATCGTTTCCATGAAGCCTTCATAAGCCGCCAGGCGGCGGCTCAACTCGCTTATCAGCGCCTCTTCCTGGGCACCATATGCGCCGCCTTCTGGCACGGTTTCACCGAATTTCGAGCGGCAGAACTTGGTGATGCGGCTGACGAAATTGCCCAGCACATCGGCCAGATCCTTGTTCACCGAGGCCTGGAAATTCTCCCAGGTGAATTCGCTGTCCGAGCTTTCGGGCGCATGGCTCAGCAGCCACCAGCGCCAGTAATCCGCCGGAAGGATCTCAAGTGCCTGATCCATGAACACGCCGCGCCCCTGGCTGGTCGAGAACTGGCCTCCGTCATAGTTCAGGTAATTGAACGACTTGATGTAATCGACCATCTTCCACGGTTCGCCCGAGCCGATCATCGTGGCCGGAAAGCTGAGCGTGTGGAACGGCACATTGTCCTTGCCCATGAACTGGGTATAGCGCACGTCATCCGCGCCCTTGTCGGTGCGCCACCAGCGTTCCCATTCGGCGTCATCGCGGCCCGTGGCCTCGGCCCATTCGGCGGCGCAGGCGATGTATTCGATGGGGGCGTCGAACCAGACATAAAAGACCTTGCCTTCCATGCCCAGCCAGTCCTGATCGCCCTTCTTGACGGGAATGCCCCAGTCCAGATCGCGGGTGATGCCGCGGTCCTGCAGGCCGTCGCCGTCATTGAGCCATTTCTTGGCGATCGAGGTGGTTAGGATGGGCCAGTCGGTTTTCGAGCTGATCCAGGCATCCAGTTGATCACGCAACTCGGACTGGCGCAGGTAGAGGTGCTTGGTCTCGCGCACTTCCAGATCGGTCGATCCGGATATCGCGCTGCGTGGCTCGATCAGGTCGGTGGGGTCCAGCTGCTTGGTGCAGTTCTCGCATTGATCGCCGCGCGCCTTGTCATAGCCGCAGTTGGGGCAGGTACCCTCGATGTATCGATCCGGCAGAAAGCGGCCATCGGCATTGGAATAGACCTGTTTCTCGCTGACTTCGCGGATCAGCCCGGCCTCGGCCAGACGGCCTGCGAAATGTTGGGTGAGCCTGTGGTTCTGCGGCGAGGAGGAGCGGCCGAAATGATCAAAGGACAGCCCGAATCCGGTCGCGATCCCGGCCTGAACGGCGTGCATCTCGCGGCAATATTCATCGACCGGTTTGCCGGCTTTGGCAGCGGCCAGTTCTGCGGGCGTGCCATGCTCGTCCGTGGCACACAGAAACAGCACCTCATTGCCGCGCGCGCGCTGATAACGGGCGAACAGATCGGCGGGCAACTGACTGCCGACAAGATTGCCCAGATGCTTGATCCCGTTGATATAGGGGATCGCCGAAGTGATGAGGTGACGCGTCATGGGTCTGCCTTGGATCGGTGCGTGGATATGCTGTGCCGCTTTAGCGGATTGCCTGCCAAGTGACCAGACGGCTCAGGGTGTGTCGTCGCGATCCTTGCGCTCGCGCTGCGCGCCCATGAGCCGCCCGATGATAAAGCTGGTGCGGGGCGCATAGACGAAACTGGTGCGTTCCCTGCGCGTGGGGCGCGCGCGCATCCGGGTCAGCCCGAAGATCACCAGCACAACATGTCCAACCGAAATCAGCGCGAACAGGGCTGCCGGACCATAGGCCTCGATCAGTACCGAGGCCACATAGGGCGCTGCAATCGCGCCAGCGGCAAACCAGAACATCAGCGCTGCCGAGAGTTCGACACGCTCATGGCTTTCGGCAAAATCATGGGCATGGGCGGCGGCGACCGAATAGATCGGGAAACTGGTAAAGCCGAATAACCCGGCTGCCAGCATGACTCCGGTGGTGCCAAGGTTCTGGGTGGCCACCGTGACGCCGCAACTCATTACGGCTGCCACCGAGAGCCAGATCAGCACCCAGCGCCGGTCGTATTTGTCCGCAAGCCAGCCAACGGGATATTGCGCGATCGCCCCGCCCAGCACGAATGCGGCCAGGAACCAGGCGATCTGATCCACGCTCAGCCCGACCTCCTGACCATAGAGC
>NZ_JBASXK010000154.1:0-23795 GCF_049276915.1 Aestuariivita sp.
TGCTAATCGTGCTTCACCTTTGCGAGCGCCAGTTAATATAAGCAGCTGCACGATCAGATATATGTATGGGTGACGACTGGCGCGGGCTGCTTTGAGCAGCTGCTCGATCTCCTCTTCACTTAGAAAACGCTGTGTGTAGTCACCGACAGTGAGCTTCTTTAAGTTATGCTGGTACGGGTTCTGCGCTTCAACATGGCCCCAGTGCCGAGCCAAGTTCAGCATGCGGTTCATCAAGTGAATGTGCTTGTTGATGGTGCTGCGCTGGTACCCGGCTAACAGCTGCTCACGCACCCAAACGTCAAGAACAGGGTTCGTGAGGTCACGCATCAAGTAGCGACCCAAGCTTGGTCGCATGTGCTTGTTGTACACACTCCAGTCGTGATGCGTCAGGCGTTTTGTGGCTTGGGCATGGGGAAAGTAGTGATCATCGAAGAACTGGTTTACCGTGATCTGCTTGTCAACGCTACTGTGCTTAGGCTCAGTGCTGTTACTGCGCTTGAAGAACGGCATCATGTAAGGCTCCATGCTGTGATCAACTAATGCATACTGTCTGATCTGTGCATGGATGAGTGGGAAAGTGGTCTGCGCTGTCGTTGCGTGTGCTCGTCGAGTGTGGTCCAGCGTATGATTGCAGTCGTCTCTTCGCAACGACTGCTCTGATCGCGACCGCAAGTGTTGCAGCAGCAGACGTTCGTATCAGCGGTTACGGCCGTTTTGGTCTGGACTGGAATGAAGCAAACGGCCTTGTAGGTGGTCCGGGTACGGCAGCTTCTGCCATGGGCGAAACGTCCATCACCAGCCGTCTGCGTCTGCAGTTCGACATGTCGACCGAAACAGACGGTGGCGTGACATTCGGTGCACGTTTCCGCGCACAAGCTGAAAGCCGCGACAACGTCGCCGGTGGCGCAGTATTCAACGGTGCACGCTTCTTCGCATCGTTCGGCGGTTTCACTGTTGGTGTGGGTAACATCATCGGCGCTCTCGAAGGCATGTCCGGTCTGTACCTCGAAACACGCACTGCTGACATCGGCATCGACGGCGCAGGCTTCCAATCGGTCGTTGCCAACATGGCCGGCAACAGCTTTGACTGGGATGCGTACTCTTCGGCAGGCACAGGCGTGAACGGTCTGGAAGTCATCTACTCCGCAGGTAACTTTGGCGTTCATGTGTCGTACTCCGACGCAACCACTCGCGGCATCGCGGTGGGCACTCCTCCAGGACCTGATGTTGCTGGCAGAGGCCCGCAAGAAACCAACACAGCCATCAGCGCGTTCTACACGTTCGGTGACTGGACAGTTGCACTGGGTCACAATGATGAATCCGGCCTGCCTGCAAACACAGACAACGACATTACAGTCTTCACTGTTGCTGGCGATCTGGGCTTCATGGGTGTGCGTCTGGCATATGCCACGATGGACAACACAGCAGCTGTTGGCGGCGACTCAAACAAACTGGGTCTCTACGGCACGTTTGACATTGGTGCAGCAACCTCGGCGGTTGTGTTCGTGACCAGCGAAGACAGCCCCGGCCTGGCAACAGATGGCACAGGCTACGGCTTTAACGTGTCGCATGACCTGGGTGGCGGTGTTTCGATCGAAGCTGGTTACATTGAAGCTTCCAACGACAACAGCACGTTCCAAGCTGGTGTGTGGTTCAGCTTCTAAGCTGAACGACGCAACTGCGTGAATTTGGGCGGGTCTTCGGACCCGCCCTTTTCTTTTGCATCGGTTTAATGGCATGACTGGCGCGTATCAGATGAGGGCCCCATGTCGCTGACCGATATCCAATCCCGTATCCACGCCGCAGAAGGTGCCGCAGGCCGCCCGGTGGGCGACACAACGCTTATTGCGGTTTCAAAGATGCAGCCCGATGAGAGGGTTGCAGAGGTTCTTGAGCAGGGCCATCGCGTGTTCGGCGAAAACCGGGTGCAGGAGGCGGCTAGCAAATGGCCCGGTTTCCGTGAGCGATTTGACGGCATCAAGCTGCATATCATCGGCCCGCTGCAGACCAACAAGGCCCGCCAGGCGATGGAACTGGCCGATGTGATCCACACGCTGGACCGCTCCAAACTTGCCAATGCCCTTGCGCGCCTTGCCCAGGAGATGGGCCAGTGCCCCGATCTGTTCATTCAGGTCAACACCGGGGAAGAGCCTCAAAAGGCCGGAATACTGCCAGCAGACACCGATGCCTTCGTGGCCGAGTGCCGCGCGCTGGATCTGCCGGTTCTGGGGTTGATGTGCATCCCCCCTGTCGACGAAGAACCGGCGCTGCATTTCGCGCTATTGGCCAAGCTGGCCAGCCGCACCGGCCTTACAGGCCTGTCCATGGGTATGAGCGGTGATTTCGAAACAGCAATTTCCCTGGGAGCCACGCATGTTCGCGTCGGCTCGGCGATTTTCGGATCCCGCGAGACCTGATCGCCCGCAAGGGCTGGCCGGAACGCACCTTTGTCGCACGATCATGCCTTTCAGCTTGGAAAGAAGCAGGGCACCAAGTGTCAACGGCCATTTGGCGCGTTCACGTACAAATGCGCCTGACCGCCGGACGGCACATATGCTTGCCAGTGGATGATCGCAGCCACTGCCATGCGAAACCGCCCTGATTGATCAGGTCACGATCAGTCGGGTGCCAAAGGTGATCCGTGGCGCGATCCAATGCAGGTGATCGCGTCTCAGCCCGATGCAGCCCTCGGTCGGATAACCGGGCCTGCGCCATTGATGAATAAAGATTGCCGACCCGCGCCCGCGCACCGCACTGGGCCAGTTCCAGTCTGTCAGGATCACCAGATCATACAGCGGATCTGCCCGGCGCAGGATTTCGTGACTGTAGGGATGGGGCGCACGCACCATGAGGTTGTAATCCGGGTCGGTCACATCATCCGACCACAGATCCGGCGGTCCGATCGGCACGGCCCAATCCGCAGGTCGCGCCAGACGGTCAGGGCGATACAACATGCCGACCAGCCCATGACACCCCCGGGGCGTGGCCCCGTCGCCCTCGCGTTTGCGCGATGAAAGCCCGCCGCGCCCAATGGTGCAGGGGAATGTGCGCCCCAGGAAACGCAGGCCCGAAGGGGTCAGCACCATATCCATGGCCCGTTTTTGCGCCGGCAGCCGGTTCACAGCATATGCCCGGATTTTGCCGCCTTGGTCGCAAGGTAGCCGCGATTGTGAGCCGTTTCGCCGACTTTCAGCGGCACGCGCGCGGTGACCTTGATACCGTTGCGCTCCATGATGTCGATCTTGGCGGGGTTGTTCGTCAGCAGCTGGACAGCGCAAAAGCCCATTTTCTTCAGGATATCCGAGCCAAGCCGGAAATCCCGCTCATCATCCTCAAAGCCCAGCCGGTGATTGGCCTGGACCGTATCAAACCCCTGATCTTGCAGGGAATATGCACGCATCTTGTTCGCCAGCCCAATTCCGCGCCCCTCCTGGTTGAGGTACAGCAGCACGCCAGCGCCCTCTTGTCCCATCTGGGCGAGAGCGGCGCGCAGTTGCGGCCCGCAATCGCATTTGAGCGAACCCATCAGGTCGCCGGTGAAACAGGCCGAATGCAGCCGCGTCAGGACGGGCTGGCCACGATCCGGGCGACCGATTTCGATGGCATAGTGCTCTTCGCCGCCATCTTCAGGGCGGAAGACATGCAAACGCCCGGCCTCGGACACCTCCATCGGCAGGCGCGCGCTGATGATCTCATGCAGCGGGCTGTTCGCGGTCAAATACCCTTCTGCCTCGGTTGATTCGATGCGGGTCAGCCCGTTTTCAGCCGCAAAGGCGGCACCATCATTGATCTGGGTGATCACCGCAGCGGGTAACAGCCGCGCTGACTTGACCAGCCCAAGCGCCAACCTGTGCAGCGCGGCGCTGCCCTCGCGCACCGTCTGCAATGGACCCTTCATCGGAGCATTGAGATCATCCGCAGGGTCTGCCACCGACAGGAACCAGCGCAGATCGGCATCCGACGGAGGCACGATCCGGGCCAGATCCCCGTCATAAGCACGGGCTTTCAGCGTTTCGGCGCGTCGTGCGGTGATCGCCAGCACTGTCCCGGCCCCCAACGCGCGCATCTGTGCCAGGCGCTCGCCCGAGAGCGTTTCCGCCGCAGCAGCCAGAACCGCGCCGCTGCTCACGGACAGAACAACCGGCAGACCCATGCGCAGATCACCCCGCGCGCGGGCCAGAAGTTCGGTGGTATCCGGTGTCAGGCGCATGCCGGTTCTTTCTGTTGTGTCCCGCGTCCCTTAGGCTTTTTTGCAGAAACATGAAACATTTGCCATGTCCCAAACACGTCAGCGTGAAACAGTTGCAGCAAATCTTGCCGAAAGAGGATGGCGGCTTCATCTCAGTTACAGCCAACACGGAGGACCATGATATGGCCCAACTCAAGAAAATACTGCTTGTCGATGATGATGAAGATCTGCGCGAGGCACTCAGCGAACAGCTGGTCATGACCGAGGATTTCGATGTCTTCGAGGCGGGCAATGGTGCCGATGCCATGGTCCGTGCCAAAGAGGCGATCTATGATCTGGTGATCCTGGACGTGGGTTTGCCGGATACCGACGGGCGCGAACTGTGCCGCCTGATGCGCAAGCAGGGTGTGAAATCACCCATCCTGATGCTGACCGGTCATGACAGCGACTCCGACACCATTCTGGGTCTGGATGCCGGTGCCAATGACTATGTGACCAAGCCGTTCAAGTTCCCCGTTCTTCTGGCCCGCATCCGCGCGCAACTGCGCCAGCATGAGCAATCCGAAGACGCGGTCTTCACGCTTGGGCCCTATACGTTCAAGCCATCGATGAAGATGCTGATCACGGAAGACGACAAGAAGATCCGTCTGACCGAGAAAGAAACCAATATTCTGAAATTCCTCTATCGTTCCAACGACGGTGTGGTGCAGCGCGATGTCCTGCTGCACGAAGTCTGGGGTTATAATGCGGGGGTGACGACACATACGCTTGAGACGCATATTTACCGGCTTCGTCAGAAAATCGAACCAGATCCGTCAAATGCGCGCCTTCTTGTTACCGAATCAGGCGGTTATCGTCTGGTTGCGTAAATGATCCCGCCGCAGGCCCGGGTTATGGCCTGCAACCTCCCTGTTGGACTGACCCGAGCCTTGCGCTCGGGTCTTTTTTTTGGCCTCGGCCCCGCCGCCGCTTATGCCGGACGTGTCACTCACGAACATATTCAAGCATGAAAAGCCAGGACGGACCGGATGGCGACGCAAAATTTGACCCAGATCAAAGTCACACTTTCTTTGCATCTTTAGGGATAACGTATCCCGTGCATGTCCGGGGACCGACATGCATACCTCCCTGTTGGACTTGGCCGGACTTAGTGTCCGGCCTTTTTTTGACGCTACGGCGTGGG
Source organism: Aestuariivita sp. (assembly GCF_049276915.1). Taxonomy (NCBI): domain Bacteria; kingdom Pseudomonadati; phylum Pseudomonadota; class Alphaproteobacteria; order Rhodobacterales; family Paracoccaceae; genus Aestuariivita; species Aestuariivita sp. The sequence continues at coordinate 5,373 of NZ_JBASXK010000154.1, forward strand.
TTTTCACGCCTCAGCGGGCGCGCCATGGTGCAGGCCTTGTCAGCAGGGAAGGAGACGCCCGTGAAACGCGTCATTTATCGTGAGTTTGGACATCCCGCAAAAGTTCTGGAACTGATCGAAGAGGACAGCGTCGCGCTGGAGCCCGGTCAGGCGCGCATTGAGGTGCTGCGTTCGCCGATCAATCCATCTGATTACATCCAGGTTGCCGGGGACTACGGTGTGCGCCCGCCACTGCCTGCGACTGCGGGCAATGAAGGTATTGGGCGCGTCAGCGAAGTGAACGGCGAGGGGATCAAGGTTGGCCAACTGGTGCTGCTGCCCATTGGCGATGGTGCCTGGCGCACGGAAATCGTCGGCCAGATCAGCCACCTGGTCCCCATGCCCGAAGGCGATCTGGATCAGCTTTCGATGCTGATGGTCAATCCTGCAACGGCGCATCTGCTTCTGAGCGAATTCGTGCATCTGAAGGAAGGTGACTGGATCATCCAGTCGGCCGCGAATTCAGCGGTTGGCACCTATGTGGTGCAACTGGCCAAAGCCAGGGGGATCAATGTCTGCTGCGTGGTGCGTCGTGAAAGTGCCGCGCCAGCCCTGGAAGAGATCGGCGCTTCTGCGGTGCTGGTCGATGGTCCGGACCTTGCCAAAGAGGTGCGCCAGAAGACCGGGGCCAAGATGAAACTTGCCCTGGATGCGGTGGCTGGCGAGACCTTCGGGCGCTTGGCCGAGACATTGGAAGAGGGCGGTGTCCTTGTGAATTATGGCGCTATGTCGATGCAACCCGCCCAGATCTCTGCAGGGTCGATGATCTTCCGCGATATCACCATCAAGGGGTTCTGGCTGGTGCACTGGTTCTCAAAGGCCAGCAAGGCAGAGCGCATGCAGGTTTATGCGTCGCTGACCCAGGCTGTGGCGCAGGGCACGCTGTTTGCGCTCATCGACAAGGTGTTTGCCCTTGAGGACATCACCGAGGCCGTGAGCTATACCATGGCGGGCGAACGCACCGGCAAAGTGTTGCTGGCACCCAACGGCATCTGATCGCCCATGGCATCCTGCGGCGCGTCTCGATAGGGTGCGCCGCAAATCAGCCAAGGAATCCCCGATGCCCTTTACTCTTGCTACCTGGAACATCAATTCGGTTCGGCTACGCGAAGCACTGGTGTGCAAGCTTCTGAGCGAAGAGACACCCGATGTGCTCTGCCTGCAGGAGTGCAAATCCCCGGTCGACAAGATCCCCCTGGATGCATTTCATGCGCTTGGATACACCCAATTGGTGGCGCGTGGCCAAAAGGGTTACAACGGCGTCGCCATCCTGTCCAAACTGCCCATCAAGGACGCGGGAAGTCGGGATTTCGCCTCACTGGGCCATGCCCGGCATGTCGCCGGGCAGCTTGAGAACGGGGTGACAATCCACAATTTCTATGTGCCTGCGGGCGGTGACATCCCGGATCGTGAACAGAACGACAAATTTGGCCAGAAGCTCGATTTCCTGACCGAGATGCGCGATGTGTTTCATGCCGAGACACCGCAGAAATCGATCCTGGTCGGCGATCTCAACATCGCCCCGCGCGAGGATGACGTGTGGAACCACAAGCAGCTTTTGAAAATCGTCAGCCATACACCAGTCGAGGTCGAACACCTGGGCGCAACGCAGGATGCAGGTGGCTGGGTTGATATCACGCGACAGGATATTCCCGAGGGGCTTCTTTATAGCTGGTGGTCGTATCGTGCGCGTGACTGGGACGAGGCAGACAAGGGCCGCCGGCTGGATCATATCTGGGCAACCGGCGATATCTCGAACGCAGGTCACTCCAGCCGGGTCTTGCGTAGCGCGCGCGGATGGGACAAACCCAGCGATCACGCGCCGGTTTTCGCCAGTTTCGATCTGTGATTAAAGCCTTTGATTCCGCGCACAAGCACACATATACACTCAAACGCACTCAAGCAGAGGACAGACAAATGATGGATCTGGGACTCTCTACCGCGCCCGCAGAGGGCGATCTGATCAAAGACAGCTCCGAAGCGGAGTTCATGGCCGACGTTGTCGAAGCCTCGAAAACCGTGCCGGTGATCGTTGATTTCTGGGCTCCGTGGTGTGGGCCCTGCAAGACCCTTGGCCCGATGCTCGAAGCGGCGGTGACCGCAGCGAAAGGCGCGGTCCGCATGGTCAAGGTCAACGTGGACCAGGCACAAATGCTGGCAGGACAGTTGCAGATCCAGTCGATCCCGACCGTCTATGCCTTTTATCAGGGCCAGCCGATCGACGGCTTTCAAGGCGCGCAGCCCGGCTCGGAGATTCAGGCTTTCGTCGAACGGGTGATCAAGGCCGCCGGCGGTGAATCGCCCGCCGAAGCGCTGGACGAAGCCGCCCAGGCCGCCGAAGACATGTTGCTTGAGGGTGCAGCGGTCGATGCCGCGCAAACCTTTGCGGCGATCCTTGGCGAAGATCCAAATCACGCGGGCGCATATGGCGGGCTTGTGCGCGCCCATATCGCGCTGAACGATCTCGATCAGGCCGAAGCGATCCTGAATGGTGCACCCGCCGAGATTTCGGGTACGCCCGAACTGGAAGCGGCGCATGCGCAATTGGCACTGGCGCGGCAGGCCGAGAATGCCGGCCCCGTGGCAGAGCTGCAGGCGCAGGTCGACAGCGATCCCGACAACCATCAGGCGCGCTATGATCTGGCCCAGGCGCTTTATGCTTCGGGCAATGGCGAAGCGGCGGTCGATCACCTGCTTGAGATTTTCCGCAGGGACCGCGAATGGAACGACGCAGCGGCCAAGGCGCAGCTGTTCACGATATTCGAGGCGCTCAAGCCGAATGATCCCATCGCATTGAACGGGCGGCGCAAGCTCAGCTCGATGATATTTGCCTGATGCAACGCGCACGCTAGTTCAGGTTCATGATAAAGGCCGCTGACCTGCCACAGACGCTTGCCGTCTTTCCGTTGCCCGGGGCGCTTTTGTTGCCTCGCTCGCGACTGCCGCTTCACATTTTCGAACCGCGCTATCTGCAGATGATAGAAGACGCGCTGAAATCCGGTACGCGCCTGATCGGAATGATCCAGCCCAACCCGATGCGCGGCAAGAAAGACGCGCTGCACCACATCGGCTGCGCCGGAAAGATCACCCAGTTTTCTGAAACCGAGGATGGGCGTTTCCTGATTACCTTGTCGGGTGCATCCCGATTCCGGATCGTGGAAGAGATCACCGGCTTTTCGCCCTATCGGAAATGCAACGTGATCTGGGACGGTTTCGACCGCGATCTGGGCCCCGAGGAAGTGGACAAGGGGTTCAACCGTCACAGTTTGATGCTGCTTCTGGAGCGGTACTTTTCGGCCCGTGGGCTGTCGACGGATTGGGACACGCTGAAAGACGCCGATGATGAGTTGTTGATCAATTCGCTGTCGATGCTTCTGGATTTCAAACCCGAAGACAAACAGGCGCTGCTTGAGGCCCCCTCCCTGACCACGCGCCGCGAAACGCTTGTCACGCTGATCGAATTCGCGCTGCGTGGGGGAAACAGCGAAGAGATGATGCAATGAGCGACGCCGCCGCACGCCTTGATCGGCACATGCTCGAGGCTCTGATCTGTCCGGTCACCCATGCAACGCTGAAATATGACGCCAGCGCGCAGGAACTGATTTCGGAACGTGCGAACCTGGCCTTTCCGATCCGCGATGGCATTCCGGTGATGCTGGTCGACGAGGCCCGCGCGCTGCAGTGAACCTGCTGGGGTCTGGGGGCTTTGCCCCCGTCTCTTCGGGACTCCCCCAGGGTATTTTGTCCAGAAAGAAGCCCGAGATAGGCCTAGATCGGTTTGCCCTGCATGAGGCGGGGCACGTCGCCTGTCAGGCCGGCCGCCTCGCGGATAAAGCTGCGCCGCAAGGAGGGCAGGGCATTGACCACGCCCATGCCGATATCGCGCGCGGCGCGCAGCAGCGGGTTATCATTTGAAAACAGGCGGTTGAACGTGTCTGTGGCCAGTGCCAGCGTGGCGGTGTCGAACCGGCGCCATTGTTGATAGCGTGCCAGAACCTGCTCGGAACCGATGTCTTCGCCGCGACGGGCGGCCCGGGTCAGGGTTTCGGCAAGGGCGGCGACATCGCGCAGACCTGCATTCAGACCCTGACCGGCGATCGGATGAACGCCGTGGGCGGCATCGCCGATCAAGGCAAGACGATCGGCAATGAAGCTGTTGGCCAGGGTCAGCCCCAGCGGATAGGTAAAGCGCTGGCCAGTGAGGGAAATCTCACCCAGGAAGCTGCCAAAGCGGGGGCGGAGCACGTCCAGGTAATCGGCATCGCTCAGAGCATTGATCCGTGCGGCCTCGGTATCTGTTTCCGACCAGACGATGGAGCTGCGATTGCCCGTCAGCGGCAGGATGGCGAGCGGGCCGGGTGGCATGAAGAACTGATGCGCCACGCCATTATGGGGCAGTTCATGGGCCAGGGCGCAAACAAGAGCCGTCTGGCCATAGCCCCATCCGGTGCGTTTGATCCCGGCGCGTTCGGCGGTGGCGCTGCGCCGTCCGTCCGAGCCGATCAGGACGCGGCCCGTCAGGCGCGTTCCGTCCTGCAGGTGCACCGCCACTGCCTGTGTCGAGATATCCTGGGCCACGACGGTCTTGCCGCTCAGATGCGTGATCCGGGGCTCATCGGCCATTGCACCGAGGAAGGCGCGGCGCAGATAGCGGTCCTCGACCATGTATCCCATGGGGCCTTCTTCGATCTCGGCGTGATCGAAATGCATCCAGAACGGGGAGGGGCCTTCGCCTGCGCGCCCATCGGTGACCTTGATCTCGAGCATGGGCTGGGCATTCCCGGCCAGTTCGTCCCACAGTCCCAGGGTTGCCAGCAACCGTTGTGAGCCCAGGGCCAGCGCATAGGAGCGACCATCAAAGCCATCCTCCTTGCGGGTGGCTTCGTTCAGCGCGTCGATGACGGTGACCGAATGGCCGGTCTGGGCCATTGCCAATGCCAGTGCCGGGCCGTTCAATCCGCCGCCTACGATCAGGATGTCGCTGTCATGTGTCATGCCTCGCTATATGGATGTCCGAGCGGGATTGTCCATGTGCGGTCCTGTCGCTACCGTGCCGCGAAATCATATGCAGGAGACGGCGTGATGCAGGACTGGCTTACCATGACAGCAGCGGATTTGGGTCGCGGCATCGCCGCGGGAGAGATCGATCCGGTCGCTCTGACCCGGACCTATCTGGATGCGATTGATGCCCATGCCGAGACCGGCCGGATCTATGCCCGCGTCACCCATGACCGCGCCCTGGCCGAGGCCGAGGCCGCCGCGCAGCGTGCCCGCTCGGGGCGCAGGCTGTCTGCGCTGGATGGTGTGCCGATCAGTTGGAAGGATCTGTTTGATACCGCAGGCGTGGCGACCGAATCCGGCTCGGCCCTCTTGAAGGGTCGCATTCCGGATCGCGATTGCGTGGTCTTGCGCAATGCCACTGCCATGGGGCTGATCTGCCTGGGCAAAACCCATATGAGCGAACTGGCGTTCTCGGGTCTGGGTCTGAACCCGATCACCGCCACCTCGCCCAATGTCAATGATGCGGGGGCGGCTCCGGGTGGATCGTCTTCCGGGGCGGCGGCCTCGGTCGCGTTCGATCTGGCACCGGCGGGCATCGGGTCGGATACAGGCGGATCGGTCCGCATTCCGGCCGCCTGGAACGATCTGGTGGGTCTGAAGACCACATCGGGGCGTCTGACCCTGGAAGGTGTTGTGCCGCTCTGTCTGAAATTCGACACCATCGGCCCCTTGTGCCGCTCTGTCGAGGATGCGGCGCTTCTGCTTGGGGCGATGGAAGGCACCCCGGGGCCTGATCTGCGCGGCGCGAGCCTCAAGGGGCGGCGTCTGGCAACCCTTCAGACCTGTGTTCTGGATGATATCCGCGATGTGCCGCGGGCGGCCTACGAGGGGGCTGTCGAGCGGTTGCAGGCTGCAGGTGCCAGTGTCGAACCGCTGGAGTTTCCCGACCTGAACGAGGCCATGGCGCTGGCAGCGGTGTTGTTCACCGTCGAAGCATACGGGCTTTGGAGGGATGTGATCGAAGCAAATCCCGATGTGATGTTCGACCAGATCCTTGAGAGGTTCCGTCTTGGGAAATCCGTACCGGGCCACGAATATGTGTCGGCCTGGGCCCGCATTGACGCGATACGGGCCAAATGGGATGCGGCCACAGCCGGTTTTGACGCGGTTCTTTGCCCCACCGCTCCGATCCTGCCGCCCAATATCGAACGCTTGCACAGCGATCATGACTATTTCGTAACCGAGAACCTTATGGCGCTGCGCAATACGCGCGTGGGCAACCTGATGGGATTATGCGCGCTGACGCTGCCGACAGGCGTTGCCTCTTGCGGGATCATGCTGATGGGGGCACCGAACATGGAAGAGGCGCTTTTGCGCATCGGCTCTGCCGCCGAGGCCGCTCTGGCTTAAATGCCACAAATGCCCGGCCTTGCTCCGCTTTTTGTGGACGGAGCGCACGGCGCGATGTAATTTCAACGCAAACGGGACATGCACGATCCCGGCATTGAGGCAGATACGATGGAGTTCCCCGAGCGGTTTTCGAACCTACCGGCCTATGCGTTCCCGCGTTTGCGCGACCTGTTGGACGTGCATGAACCGGGCGGACCTCCTGTGCATATGACAATCGGAGAGCCCAAGCATGCCTTCCCGGCATGGATTACCGATGAAATCATCGCCAATGCCGCCGGGTTCAACAGCTATCCGCCCAACGAAGGCTCAGCTGCCCTGCGCGGGGCCATCGCCGACTGGGTCGCGCGTCGCTATGGCGTGGCGTTGGATGCGGAAACCGAAGTGATGGTGCTGAACGGGACGCGCGAAGGTCTTTACAACGCGGCCATGGCGCTGTGCCCCGAGACAAAGAACGGCAAGGTGCCGATCATTCTCTGCCCCAACCCGTTTTATCAGGTCTATATGATTGCCGCGATTTCCGTCGGGGCCGAGGCGCGGTTTGTGCCTGCCACTGGCCAATCCGGACATTTGCCGGATTATGCGTCCCTTCCGGCCGATGTTCTCAATCGCACGGCGATTGCCTATATCTGTTCGCCAGCAAACCCGCAGGGGGCCGTTGCGACCAAGACCTATTGGCAGGATCTGATCGCGCTGGCCGAACAATATGATTTCAAGATTTTCGCGGATGAGTGTTATTCTGAGATCTATCGCGATACGCCTCCCACCGGGGCGCTTGAGGTGGCGCGCGAGATGGGCGCTGACCCGGATCGTGTCGTGATTTTCCATTCTCTGTCAAAACGCTCGAACCTTCCAGGCCTGCGCTCGGGATTCATCGCGGGCGGCGCTGAAACCATCCGGCGCACCAAGATGCTGCGTGCCTATGCTGGCACGCCCCTGCCGACGCCGCTTCAGGCCGCGGCCGCCAAGGTCTGGGCGGATGAGGCCCATGTGATCGAAAACCGCCGCCTCTATGGCGAGAAATACGTCATCGCTGACGAAATTCTGGGCAATGTGCCCGGCTACATGAGCCCCGAAGCCGGGTTCTTCCTCTGGCTGCCTGTCGAGGACGGTGAACAGGCCGCGCTGAAGCTGTGGAAAGAAACGGGCGTACGGGTTCTGCCCGGGGCTTACCTGTCACAAGACGCCGGGGGCGAGAACCCGGGCAAAGGATACATCCGAGTCGCCATGGTGGCTCCAAAAGACGAGATGGCACGCGGGCTGATCACCCTGCGTGACTGTCTTTTCGCATAAAGAAAGACCGAGGGACGAGTATGGCATCACTGAATCAACGCAGACGCGACCCACTTCTGGACAGCAACATGCAAGCTGCCATCGAACGGCGCGGAAAAGAGCTGATTGGCCTTGTGCTGATCACTCTGGGTGTCATGGCCGCGTTGATGATCGGTTCCTACACGCCGGATGATCCCAACTGGATGGTCTCGACAGATGCGCCGGTCCAGAACCTGATGGGCCGTCTTGGCGCAGCCATCGCCGCCCCGCTGTTCATGATCATCGGCTGGGGCAGTTGGTCGATCGCGTTGATCCTTGTTGTCTGGGGTGGCCGTCTTGCCCTGCACCGCGGAGAAGAACGCGCCGTGGGCCGTCTGATCTTTGCACCGATTGCCGTGGCGCTGACCTCGATCTATGCGGCGACACTTGTGCCGGGGCAGGACTGGATCAGCGTGCACAGCTTTGGTCTGGGCGGCCTCTTCGGCGAGACCGTGATGGGTGCCTTGCTTACCTTGTTGCCGCTCAGCCCCGTGGTGGGCATCAACATCCTGTCGGCGGTTCTGGCTCTGGCCATGCTGGCGATGGTTGGCTTTGTTCTGGGGTTCACCAAGCCCGAAGTCATGCGCCTTGCGCGCTTCATGATGATTGGCGTGGTGATGATCTATGCCGGTCTGGTGGCCATTCTGGCCACTGCCGCAGGGAAAACCGTCAGCACTGCGCAGACCCTCAATGAACGTCGCACCGAACGCCGCGAGGCAAGGGCCGCCCTTGATCAGTCGCAATATGCCAGCGAACCGAAGGTCCATGCCGAACCGCCCCTCAGGCGCGTGGCACCCCCTGTGATGGCCGGATCTTCAGCCCTCGCCGCCGAGACGATGGTACCCGAACAGCCAACCAAACCGGGTCTTCTGGCATCCCTGATCCGCCGCCCCGAGCCGATGCCCGATCCTGAACTGATCGAGACACCGGCCTATGAGGGCCTCGATGTCGAGGCTCCGGGAGAAGAGCGTATCCGCGCAAAGATCGCCGATGTGATCAAATCCCGCGTGCGTCAGGCACCCGTCCGTGCGCCGGGCCTTGTGGCCGATGCGCCGCTCACCCGTGGTCTGGGCCGTGGACCTGACCCGCTGATCTATCGCGCGCCCGACGCATTGCCGCCCGAGCCGCCGCTGACCGCCGCTGACCGCGCGCCACAGATGCGCGCCGAACCACCCTTGCGCGCAGCGCCCCAACCGATCCCGCAGCCCGAAGCCGAAGCGCAGGCCTTGCCGCTGGAACAACCCGTTGCGCCGTCCCAGGCGATCCCCGTCGCTGAACCGCGCAAGGTCGTGCAGAACCTGCAGCGCAAGGCACCTGCCCCCTCGCGGCGAGCGCAGGCCGAAGCACAGCCCGCCCTGGCCTTTGAAGACACGCATGCCGAATTCGAACTTCCTCCGCTCAACCTGCTGGAAAGCCCGACGCAGATCCAACGCCATCACCTGAGCGACGAGGCCCTCGAAGAAAACGCGCGCATGCTGGAAAGCGTTCTGGATGACTATGGCGTCAAGGGCGAGATCGTCAGCGTCCGTCCCGGTCCCGTGGTGACCATGTACGAGCTTGAGCCCGCTCCGGGCCTCAAGGCCTCGCGCGTTATCGGTCTGGCGGATGATATCGCCCGCTCAATGGCGGCCCTTTCGGCGCGTGTTTCGACCGTGCCGGGACGCAGCGTGATCGGGATCGAATTGCCCAATGAACACCGCGAAAAGGTCGTGCTGCGTGAAATCCTCGCCTCGCGCGATTTTGGCGACAGCAACATGCGCCTGCCGCTGGCGCTGGGCAAGGATATCGGTGGCGATCCGATTGTGGCCAACCTTGCCAAGATGCCCCACCTGCTGATCGCGGGCACCACCGGCTCGGGGAAATCCGTGGCGATCAATACAATGATCCTGTCGCTGCTTTACAAGCTGACACCGCAGGAATGCCGCCTGATCATGATCGACCCCAAGATGCTGGAACTTTCCGTCTATGACGGCATTCCGCATTTGCTCTCGCCCGTTGTGACGGACCCCAAGAAAGCGGTTGTCGCGCTGAAATGGGTCGTGGGCGAAATGGAAGATCGCTATCGCCGGATGTCCAAAATGGGCGTGCGCAACATCGAAGGTCACAATGGCCGGGTTCGCGAAGCGCTGGCCAAGGGCGAGCTGTTCTCGCGCACGGTTCAGACCGGATTTGATGACGAGACCGGCGAACCCGTATTCGAGACCGAAGAGACAGTGCCCGAGGTGCTTCCCTACATCGTCGTCATCGTCGATGAGATGGCTGACCTGATGATGGTTGCGGGCAAGGAAATCGAGGCCTGCATCCAGCGTCTGGCCCAGATGGCGCGGGCAAGCGGAATCCACCTGATCATGGCCACGCAACGCCCGTCGGTCGATGTCATCACCGGCACGATCAAGGCCAACTTCCCCACCCGGATTTCCTTCCAGGTGACCTCCAAGATCGACAGCCGCACCATCCTGGGTGAAATGGGTGCCGAACAGCTGCTGGGCATGGGGGACATGCTTTACATGGCGGGCGGAGCCAAGATCACGCGCTGCCACGGGCCTTTCGTGTCCGATGAAGAAGTCGAAGAGGTCGTCAATCACCTCAAAGGCTTTGGTCCTCCCGCCTATATCGGCGGTGTGGTCGAAGGCCCCGATGAGAGCAAGGAAAACGATATTGATCTGGTTCTTGGGCTTGGCGGCAATACCGACAGCGAAGACGCCCTTTATGACACTGCCGTGCAGATCGTGATCAAGGATCGCAAATGTTCGACTTCGTATATCCAGCGCAAACTGGCGATCGGCTATAACAAGGCCGCGCGTCTGGTTGAGCAGATGGAAGAAGAAGGCCTTGTCTCGCCTGCCAACCATGTGGGCAAGCGCGAGATTCTGGTCCCCGAGCAGTAAGGTTTCGCCCATCGCGCGGATGTGACGCCGCGATGGGTGCAATCGCCCAAAGACATGATTAGATACCCTTCATGAAACGGTACTTGCTCACATCCTGTCTGATCCTCGCAAGCGCGGCCCCGGCCCTGGCCGACAAGCTGCCGCTGTCGGATATCTCGACCTATCTCAACCAGATGCAAACGGCGCAGGCCCCGTTCACGCAGATCAATGATGATGGTTCGCTCTCGACGGGTATGCTTTACATCAAGCGGCCCGGCCGCGTGCGGTTTCAGTATGATCCGCCCGAAGAAGCCGTGGTCGTTGCAGGCGGCGGGGCCGTGGTGATCTTTGATCCGAAATCCAACACGGATCCCGAAACCTATCCGCTTGCGCGCACGCCGCTGTCGATCATTCTGGAGCGCAACGTCGATCTGGATCGGGCCAATATGGTGACCGGCCATGCTTATGACGGCACAGCCACCGTGGTCACGGCGCAGGACCCGGAAAATCCCGAATACGGGAACATCCAGCTGATGTTCACCGCTGATCCGGTTGAGCTCAGGAAATGGGTGATCACCGATGGCGGCGGCGGTCAGACCACCGTCGTGCTCAGGGCGCTGGAAACAGGCGGCGCGATCTCTGATGTGCTGTTCAACACCCAGACGATCGGCGAAAGCCCGGGCCGCTAGGGGCGAGGTCCGTTCAGGACCGCGCCCGCCTGCAGTTTGAAAGCTGGTTTTCATACATGTTGGCGCGGCTCTGCACATTGCTGGATACCCGCAACAGCCAGCTTTTGCTGTTGTAGCTGCCGCGCGCATAGCCTGTACGTCCCTCATGATAGGCCAGATACTGGTTGCGAGCATCCGACAGGGGAATTCCAAGCCGCTCTCTGGTTTCGGCCATGTACCAGCCCATGAAGTCACTGGCATCACGGATGCGGTCGCGCTTGGCACCGCGATTGCCTGTCTCGCGGCGGTATTCGTCCCAGGTTCCATCCAGCGCCTGACTATAGCCGAAGGCCGAGGATTGCCGGCCCATCGGAATGATGCCCAGCGTATAGCGATAGGGCGGGCGCGCATCGCCCACGAACCGGCTTTCGTGATAAATGGTGGCCATCTGAACATGAACCGGCACGCCCCAGCGGCGTTCGGTTGCCCTGAAGGCACGAAGGTATTCGGGGCGCTCACCAACAATACTGCAGGCATTGTCCAGATTGCGCGGGGCCGAGTTATACCCACCCCCACAGGACGCCAGCATCAGTATCAACAGCATTGCGCGAAGGGATCTGCTCATCTGCCTCTCGCGATATCGTTTTTTGTATTTTTTTCCAATTTACACCATTTGTGCCGATTGGGAAATCACTTTTGCCTCAGATCAGCACCGCAAGCAGAAGAGGCAGCGCCAGAACGGATAAAAGCGTCGACGCGACAACCAGACCGGCCACGGAATCTGCATCCGCGCCGTATTTCTCGGCCAGCAGATACGAGGTGACCGCGACCGGCGTCGCCAGCTGCAACACCAGAACCGCAAAGGCGACATCATCCAGCGAAAACTGCAGCCCGATCATCCAGGCCAGCCCGGCGCAGATCACCAGCTTTACCAGCGCCAGGGCCGCGGTTCGACCCATCCCGCTGACATTCAGCCGCGCCACCGCCACACCCAGCGTGATCAGCATCAGCGGAATCGCGATCTGCCCGATCAGCTCAAGCGTATTGGTCAGAAACTGCGGCGTTTCCCACCCTTGCCACAGAAACAGCGCGCCCAGCAGCGTCGCGCCCACAATCGGTTCCTTGAGCACCCGGAGCGGAGACCCACCCCCAACCACCAGCCAGATCCCAAGGGTAAAGGACAGGATCGCCATCACCGCAAACACGACCACAGCATAGCTCAGCCCGATATCGCCAAAGGCGAACAACGCCAGTGGCAGACCCAGGTTGCCGGTGTTTCCGAAAATCAGCGGGGCCGTGAAGGTCTGCATATCCAGCTTCAGCAAACGGACCAGCAAAACCATCGCCACAACAACCGCACCATAGGCCGCCAGCGTTGCCAGCAACAGGTTGGTCAGGGCGGTCGGTTCGATCTCCGATTTCATCAAAGCGGTGAAAATCAGACATGGCACACCCAGCGTCATCGACAACTGCGTGACAAAGCGAATGCGATATTCTGCCCCGACCTTGACCCATATGAACCCGATCGCAGCCAGCAGAAACACCGGCGCGACGATATCCAACACTGTAAAGATAAGGTTCACAGACTGTTTCCCGGAAAAATGACGTCAACCATTGGACATTGGATGCCGTTCCCGGCTAATACCGTTATTCAGGGGCTGCAACACTATGTATACGACGCGCGCAAAATATCACCTTGGACAGATCGTCCGGCACAGAAAACACCCGTTTCGCGGCGTGGTGTTCGATGTCGATCCGCAGTTCTCGAACACCGAAGAATGGTATCAGGCGATTCCCGAGGACAGCCGTCCCAGGAAGGAACAGCCGTTTTATCACCTGCTGGCGGAAAACGACCAATCCTATTACGTCGCCTATGTGTCCGAGCAGAACCTGGTCGCGGATTACTCTGGCGAGCCTGTCGGACATCCTGACATCGAAGACATGTTCGGCCCGCTTGAGGACGGATCCTATCCGCTGCACTTCCAGCTGAACTGACGCGCCGGGAGCGCATGCGCCCCCGGCACCGACTCAATAGCCCAATGCACAGCCATCCTTGCGCGGATCGCTCGCGCCTTCCAGCACGCCGTCCGGACGGATGTGGATCGCCTGAGCACCGCCGATCGGCTTGTCGGGAATGGTGACATCGTGCCCCATATCCGCCAGTTGCTGACGCACGCTGTCGGAATATCCCCGCTCGACCTGCAGCTTTCCGTCATCCGGGAACGAGCGGGGCGCATCCAGAGCGGCCTGCGGATCCATGCCAAAGTCCTTCAGGTTGGTCACGACGCGCGCATGACCATTGGCCTGATACTGACCGCCCATCACACCGAATGGCATGGTGACACGCCCCTGGTCGCGCAGCATCGCCGGAATGATCGTATGCATCGGGCGCTTGCCGCCGATCAATTCGTTGGGGTGGCCTTCTTCCAAGGTGAACCCGGCACCACGGTTGTGAAACAGAATCCCGTGTTTTTCGGATGCGATGCCCGAGCCGAAGCCATGAAAAATCGAATAGATCAATGAGACCGCCATGCGATCCTTGTCCACGACCGAGATATAGATCGTGTCCTTGTGCACCGCTTCGGACAGGGCCGCAGGGCCCGCCATGGCGCGATTGGGATCGATGAGCGCGGCAAGACCGGCCGCCGTTTCAGGCGACAGCAGGTGATCCAGCCGGGTCATGTAATCCGCATCCGACATGAACCGGTTGCGTGCATCATAGGCCAGCTTGGCTGCTTCGGCTTCGATATGGGCGCGCTCGACACCGAATGGCTCCATCCCGGCGATATCGAAATGGCTCAGGATGTTCAGCATCAGGATCGCCGTGGCACCCTGACCGTTGGGCGGATGCTCGACCAGCTCAACCCCCTGATACATGCCGCTCACCGGCGTTGTCGCATCACTGCGCGTGGCGGCGAAATCCTCAAGCGTATGCACCCCGCCATGAGCACGCAGCGTGGCAACCATGTCTTCGGCGATCTCGCCCGTGTAAAACGCATCGCGCCCGTCCTTGGCAACGCGGCGCAGCACTTCGGCCTGCTGGGGCGCGCGGAATATATCGCCCGGCATCGGCACGCGACCCGAAACGAGAAACAGATCGCGCGCATGACCCTGCAAAACGTCAGCATCGCCGGCCCAGTCGAAGGCTACCCGTGCTGCCACCGGGATGCCTTCTTCGGCATAGCGGATGGCCGGGGCCAAAAGCGTATCCAGACCCAGCTTGCCTTCGGTTTCGGACAAGCGGCAGAACGCATCCATCGCGCCCGGAATCGTCACGGCATGGGGCGAATAGGTCGGTATAACCGCCTCTCCGGCCGCACGCAGGCTGGCGGCATGTGCCGCGGCAGGTGCACGTCCCGATCCATTCAGGGCCAGAACCTCATCACTGCCGGCGCGGGAATAAAGAACGAAGCAATCGCCGCCGATTCCCGTCATTTGCGGCTCACAAAGGCCCAGCAGCACGGCACCGGCAATCGCGGCATCCATCGCGTTTCCGCCCCGGTTCAGAATATCGATCGCCGTCGAGGCCGCCAATGGATGGGAAGTGGCGCACATGCCATTCTGAGCCATGACGGCAGAACGACCGGGCAGGTGAAAATCGCGCATAATGTTTCGTGCTCCTTTGGTTCGCGTGACGCGATACTAGAGCGCGTCCCGGCAATTGCCAGCGTGCGAAAGCGTGAAAGAAGCGGGAAGGTTCCTCGACGCCGCGCACTGGGTGGGGGCTGTTAACACACGGCGCCGAGGGAAGCTATATGCAGCTACATGAACGAATATGCTGTTACAGTTGGCCCGCAATTGGGTGTGATCTGGGCATAGTTGTGGCTTTTGGCTTTCTCAGCCCGACTCACAACACAGAAGATCCGCGGGCAAACCGCATCCTCAGGCGGTTTGCGCCTTCACTGCGGCTGTACTCCAGCTGATCGGTCAGGGCATGGATCAGGCCCCAGCCGAATCCCCCTTCCGGCAGATCGTCCCGCCCCACGGCCAGATCCAGAGCGCGCGCCTGCGGAATACGGCAGCCGGGCAGTGCCGCGCCGGGGTCTTGCAGATGCACGATGACATGGGCCGCCTTGATCGTGAGATCAATCCGGATCAGCGCATCGGATATCCCCGCGCAGGCGTGTTCAACGATGTTGTTCAGCGCTTCCGTCACGGCGATCTCGACCGAGCTTTGCAGATCATCTTCCAGCGCGCTTTCGCGCAGCGCGCTGCCCAGTTGCGCCATAAGGCTGCGCACCTCCAGCTCTGATGCCCTGCAAGTGAACTGGTATGTCATTCGCAGATGATCCAACGCCATCTCAGCCTCCGATCCCGGCAGATCTGTCTCAAGAAGGGCGCGGCGCAACCGCCTCCTCCAGCGTGTCGAACAGGCTGAACACCGTATCCATGCGCGTCAGGCGGAACACTTTGCTGACCGTGGGCGTCAAGCCGGCCAGTTCCAGCCTTTGCCCTTCGCGCAGCTGTTTCATCGCGGCCACGATCGCCCCCAGACCGCTGGAGTCGATGAAATCCACCTCTGACAGATCCACGATCACCCGGTCCGGTGCAGACAATGTCATCTGTCGCATGTCCTCCTTGAAGCGGATCGCCATGGCGGCGTCGATCCGATTGGCCAAGACGGTGATGATACGGGCAGTGTCGATGTCAGTGCTTGCAAGGCTCATTGAACGGTCCTAGGTCAAGGGATGTCAGGGCCCCAGGTTAGGCGGCAAGTCTTACCATTCGGTGAGGAACCGGAGGTTGAGGAGGAAGACCATGAAAGACGTTTTGATTGCAGGCGCATCCCGCACGCCGATGGGTGGGTTTCAGGGGGTTTTTGACGGCATGCCCGCCGCCGAGCTTGGTGGCATCGCCATCAGATCCGCGATGCAGGGCGCTGGCCTCACCACCGTGGACGAAGTGCTGATGGGCTGCGTTCTTCCTGCCGGTCAGGGTCAGGCTCCGGCGCGTCAGGCCGGATTTGCCGCGGGCCTTGGCGAAGAGGTGCCGGCCACCACGCTCAACAAGATGTGCGGCTCGGGCATGAAAGCGGCGATGATGGCCTTTGACCAGATCGCGCTGGGTCACGCCGACACGATGATCGCGGGCGGCATGGAAAGCATGACCAACGCCCCCTACATGCTGCCCAAGATGCGCGGCGGGGCCCGTCTTGGCCATGCCGAGGTCAAGGACCACATGTTCCTCGACGGGCTTGAGGATGCCTATGACAAGGGCCGCCTCATGGGCACCTTTGCCGAAGACTGCGCCGAAGCCTTCCAGTTCACCCGCGAAGCGCAGGACGCCTATGCGCTGACCTCGCTTTCCAATGCGCTCGCGGCGCAGGAAAGCGGCGCGTTCGACGCTGAAATCACACCCGTTACCCTGTCCACGCGCAGCGGCGATGTGGTGATCCGCGCCGATGAACAACCCGCCTCGGCGCGCCCCGAAAAGATCCCCCAGCTCAAACCGGCCTTCCGCAAGGACGGAACGGTGACAGCGGCGAACTCCTCTTCGATCTCCGACGGAGCCGCCGCGCTTGTGCTGGCCAGCGCCGAGGCCGCCAGCGCGCAGGGCCTCACCATCCGGGCCCGCATCCTGGGTCACGCCAGCCATGCTCAGGCCCCGGCGCTGTTCCCCACGGCACCTGTCCCGGCGGCGCGCAAACTGCTCGCCCGGCTGGGCTGGAGCACGGACGACGTCGATCTCTGGGAGGTCAACGAAGCCTTCGCAGTCGTGCCCATGGCATTCATGCAGGAAATGGGCCTGCCGCGCGACAAGGTGAACGTCAACGGCGGTGCCTGTGCGCTGGGTCATCCCATTGGCGCGTCCGGTGCACGCATCATGGTCACGCTGCTGAATGCGCTGGAAACCCGCGGCCTGAAACGCGGCATTGCGGCGATCTGCATTGGCGGCGGAGAAGGCACTGCCATCGCGATCGAACGCATCTGACAGCCGCACAGGAAAGACACCACGCCATGGCCGATTATGCGACCCTTGCCAGAACCATCGCTGCGCTGACCGAAGGCGAAAAGGATGCCGTGGCCCTCATGGCGACGATCGCCTGCGAAGTGCACAGCGCCGATGACCGCTTCGACTGGACGGGGTTCTACCGCGTCTATACTCCGGGCGTGCTCAAGATCGGCCCCTATCAGGGCGGCCACGGCTGCCTGACGATTCCTTTTGACAAGGGTGTGTGCGGTGCAGCCGCCCGCACCGGTCAGGTCCAGCTGGTGGCCGATGTCGACGCTTTTCCGGGCCATATCGCCTGTGCGGCCTCCACGCGTTCGGAACTGGTGATCCCGGTGCGCAACGGGCGCGGCTCTCTGCTGGGCGTACTGGATATCGACAGCGATCAGCCAGACGCCTTCACCCAGGAGGATGCAGACCAGCTGCAATCCATCCTGGACAAGGCCTTTGTCTTCGCCCGCTAAAGCCCCAGCCGACGCTCGGTGCGCGGACCCACGATCCCGTCGACGCGCAAGCCGTTGGCGCGCTGGAACATGCGGATCGCGGCTTCGGTGCGCGGCCCATAGATGCCATCCTCCAGAACCGGCCAGCCCGCCGCCGTCAGCGCGCGCTGCACCGCCATCACATCACCACCATAGATCAAAGCTCCGGGTGTCACGCGCAGCAGACGCACCTCCACGCTGCTGTCCGGCGCGCCGGTGATCAGCGACCGGCTTGCGATCACCTGACCGTCGATGGCCGGCTCGGTGGTGTCCGGCACAGCCCGCAACGGCGTGTTGCGACTGATCTGCATCGGTGCCGAAAAGTCTGTCGACCGGGGGGCGGCCTCAGGCTCGGCCTGCGCGACCGGCTGCGGCGTTCCGAACGGGGCGCAATCCTGCGCAGTCACCGGCCGTTCCGGGCCGGTGACGATGCTGGATCTGACACCACGCGTCCCCTCGAACACCCCCTCGATCCTAAAGCGCAGATCCTCCCGGCTCAGATAATCCGACAAGGCCACCGGCAGGGTCTGGTTGGCGGATTTGCGCACCAGCACGTCATAATCGCGCGCCTGGATTTCCTTGCCGGCATAGCCGAACATGCAATGGTTGATCACGATCTTGCCGGGATGCATGCCGTCCTCGTGCTCGGCGCGGCACACCACCAACTGGCCATCATAGCGATCCGATCTGGATTCCTTG
>NZ_JBASXK010000155.1:0-4001 GCF_049276915.1 Aestuariivita sp.
TGGATATCGTCAAGGCCAATTCGCGCGAACCCATTTCCAACGAGGGCGACATCTATGCGCTGATCGCCTGTTGCGAGACCGGGGCCGAGCGGCTTTCTGGCATGATGGAGGAGTTCGGCATCGACCACCTGGACGATCTGGCGGACTACATCATCGACACGTCCTATCGCGGTACGATCGAGGCCATCGCGGAGTTGCCCAAGGGGACGTGGCGCAATGTCTTGAAGGTGGATGGCTATGAGCAGGAGATCGATCTGCACGCCGCCCTGACCATTGCCGAGGATCGCGTTGCATTGGATTTCACCGGCACGTCGGGCCTGTCGAACAAGGGTATCAACGTGCCGCTGAACTATGCCACAGCCTATTCGGTGTTTGCCCTGCGTTGCATCATCGGGCCCGACATTCCCAACAACGCGGGCTCGCTGGCGCCGTTTCACGTCACCGGGCCGAAGAACTGCATCCTGAACGCCCAGCCTCCCGCACCGGTGGCCATGCGTCATACGCTGGGGCAGATGACGCCCGATCTGGTCTATGGCTGCCTGTCGCAGGCCCTGCCCGATCGGGTGCCCGCCGAGGGCGCGTCATGCATGTATGACCTGCCGCTGCGCCACACCCCCGAGGCGGTGTCGCGGGGGGACGAACAGTTCGCGCTGGAACTGGTGTTCAGCGGCGGAACCGGGGCGCGGCCGGGCCTGGACGGGTTGTCAGCAACCGCCTTTCCGTCGGGCGTCTGGGGCAGTCAGGTGGAAACCACCGAAGCGGTCGCGCCGGTTCTGATTACCCGGCGTGAACTCAGGCCGGACAGCGGCGGGCCCGGGCGCACACGCGGCGGGCTGGGTCAGGTCATCGAAATGCGATCCTCCGACAACGCGGATTTCATGCTGTTCCTTTCGGTCGAGCGGGTCCTGAACCCGGCAAATGGGCGTTTCGGAGGACAGGCCGCTGCGCCGGGGCGTATTCGCATCAGCCGTGATGGCCCGGACCTGCCCGGCAAAGGTGAGGTTCGCGTGAAGGCCGGTGAAACGCTGATTTTCGAAACCCCGGGCGGCGGGGGGTTCGGTCCGCCACGGGAGCGCGACCCTGACGACATCCGGCGCGATCTGGACGAGGGGCTGATCAGCAGGCAAGCCGCGCATGACATCTATGGGCTCGAGCCGTGATCAGACCAGCAAGACATATCGCAGCGATGTCGCCCTACGCGCTGGCCCAGTTGAAGGCACCTGCGGGAAAGCGCCTGATTTCGCTGTCTCAGAACGAAAGCCTGCGTCCACCCAGCCGCCGGGCGATCGAGGCCGCCGCAAGGGCGGGGGACGCCGGGCATCTCTATCCCGATCCGGACTGGAGCGCGCTTCGCGCCGCGCTGTCCGGGCTGCACGGTATCCCTGCCGAAGGCATCCTCTGCGGCAACGGGTCGATGGAACTGATCGCCTGCCTCGCGCAAGCCTTTGCCGACGAGCGAAACGCGGTCTTGGCCCCGGCGCATGCCTACCCGTTCTTCCGTACCGCCGCACAAATGGCGCGGGCCCGCTTCGACCTGGCAGCGGAACGTGACAGGCATGTATGCGTCGATGCAATGCTTGCCGCCGTCCAGCCCGACACGCGCATCGTTTTCGTCGCCAACCCCGGCAATCCGACCGGCACCCGTATCCCGCGCCACGAACTTGTCCGGCTGCGCGAGGGGTTGCCCGACGATACCCTGCTGGTCATCGACGAGGCTTATGGTGAGTTTGCCGATCATCTGGGCGAGGCCATGTTCGATCTGGTCGGGCGTGGCGACACGGTGGTTCTGCGGACCTTCTCGAAGGCCTATGGGCTGGCCGGAATGCGGGTGGGTTGGGGCCTATTCCCGCCCGAGATCGCCCGGGAGCTTCGCAAGGTGATGAATCCCAACAACATCGCTGTCGCCGGCCAATTGGCGGCCACGGCGGCGCTCGCGGATCAGGACTATATGGTTGAGACCTGCCGACAGACGGCCGCTTTGCGCGACGGTTTGCGCGCGCGGCTGTCGAAGGCGGGGTATGACGTGCCCGAAAGCTTCTCCAATTTCGTGCTGATCCGAATGGAAAGCCCTGACGACGCGCGCCGCGCCGATGAGGCGCTCCGCGCCGAGGGCGTGTTTCTGCGTCCGCAGGGCGGGGTCGGGCTGGCCGATTGCCTGCGCGCCACCATCGGCGTCGCTGAAGATGTCGACATCGCCGCCGGGGTTTTGGAACGCTGGGCAGAGGGGGAAAAGACATGACACAATCGCGCGGGCGGGCCCGCTTCGGCATTCTGGTGCCCTTCACCAACACCAATCTCGAACCTGACATGGCGCTTTTGCGCCCTGACGGCGTGTCGATGCATATTGCCCGCATGGGGGGATATGATCAGGACGAGATCCCGGATGCGGACCAGATGCACGGGCTGGGCGCGGCTGATCTGGATGAGCCCCTGCACCTGTTGCAGGGCGTGCGCCCGGATGTGATCCTCTATGGCTGCACCTCGGCTACGCTGACCCATGGCCCGGCCTTCGACCGTGCGCTTGCCGAACGGATCAAGACCGATAGTGGGGCCGAAACCGTAACGGCAGCCGGGGCACTGGTGCATGCGCTGCAAACTCTGGGCGTGACCCGCATCGGTTTTGCCTCGCCTTACGTATCTGCGATCAACGACTTGGCCGTCGAATTTTTAGCGAAGACGGGTGTTGAAACCTTGATCCGCTCAGAGGTGGGTGATGATCTGGACAATTACGGCCAGGGCGAGCTGGATCCGCAGGCGGTATTCGATCTGGGCCTTGCCGCCGACCATCCCGAGGCCAGGGCGATTGTGCTGTCCTGCACCGACATGCGCAGTGTCGAAATCATTGCCCGTCTGGAACAGGCTGTGGGCAAACCAGTCATCACGTCAAATCAAGCGATGGCTTACCAAGCCATGCAGCTAGCCGGTATCGGCGAGGCCCTGCCGGGATATGGCCAGCTACTGCAAAGGGAACGGCTATGAACTTCGATCGGATCGCCGAATTCGTGCTTGCGGGCCAAGGCATGCCGCAAAGCGCGCTCGACATGGCCGCGACGCTGCTGATCGACACCGTCGGCGTGGCGGCAGGGGCTGCGGGGATGGAGGCCGGTCGGATCGCATACGATCATGCCTTTGCCTTTCACGGCGCAGGTGCGCCGGAACACGCGGCGTATATGATGTTCGACGGCCGGCGCGCTTCGATCCCCGGGGCCGCCTTTGCCGCTGCGACCCAGATCGACAATCTCGACGCTCACGATGGCCTCAATCCGACCAAGGGTCATATTGGCTGCGCTGTGGTGCCCGCACTGTTTGCCTTCGCCGAAGCCCGACCAGAGCTTTCCGCGCGCGATGCGCTCTCTGCGCTCGTCATGTCCTATGAGGTCGCTGCCCGAGCAGCCTTTGCCTTGCATGCAACAGTTAGCGACTATCACACATCCGGGGCATGGAACGCGCTAGGCGTGGCGGCGTTGGGTTGCCGTTTGATGGGGGCGCGCCCCGACAGGTTGCGCCATGCGCTCGGGATCGCCGAGTACCACGGCCCGCGCAGCCAGATGATGCGCGAGATCGCCAACCCGACCATGTTGCATGACGGGTCGGGCATGGGCGCGCTGGTGGGGGCGATGGCGGCGTTGCTGGCGATGGACGGATTTACCGGTGCGCCTGCTATCACTGTCGAGGCGGATGATGTGGAAGATTGCTGGTCCGATCTGGGCAAGCTCTGGACCGTCGAGCACAACTACATCAAGCCCTATCCGATCTGCCGCTGGGCGCATGCGGCGCTTGATGCCTTGTCCGGTCTGATGCGCGATCACGGTTTCTCCGCAGGCGACGTGACCCGGATCGAGGTGAACACATTTTCCGAGGCCGCGGCGCTGTTCCCGGGTATGCCCGCAACCACATCGCAGGCCCAGTATTCCCTGCCCTTCGCGCTGGCCGTGATGCTGGTGCATGGCCGGATCGGGCCGGGGCATATTTCCGGCACAGCCCTGAACGACCCGAAGGTG
>NZ_JBASXK010000156.1:0-3830 GCF_049276915.1 Aestuariivita sp.
CGGCAATTTTCCCCATGGGGGCCTGCCCATTTCCTCTTGCTCATAGGCGTCTTGCACCCTAAACCCGGCCGCGTTGGACCAGCGACCGGGGAGGTGGCAGAGTGGTCGAATGCGGCGGTCTTGAAAACCGTTGGGCGTGAGAGCGTCCCCAGGGTTCGAATCCCTGTCTCCCCGCCAGAAACAAGTCGCGAACCCAATACGAGGCCCCCAACGGGGCCTTTTTTCTTTTGGTTTCAAAGGGGTTTAGCGGCGGCGACCGCCCTTCGGAGACTGATGAAATGCCCAAAATCAGTCTCTGAACGCCGTTTGTCTCTAACCGACCGCCCTAGGCCTTCAGAAGGGCGCATTCAAAAAGTGCAGCATTTTCAGTGTGTTGGTTTTTTTGGGCAAGCGCCCTTTTCGAAGTCTCAAACGGTAGCGCAATTCGTCGCTAATCCGCGGGACGGGCGCAGGGCGGTCGATATAGGCGGAGCGGTCATTCGCTGCGGGAAGCATCAAGGTGAGAGATGCGGACATTGCTGTCGTTGGCTTCACCGCGTGTCTAACTCAAAAAGGGCTTTGGGCAGCGGTAGAATCGCGGTAGTTGCCACATTAAATGATTGAATGTTCTTTCAGTGGAGGAGCCCATGAGGACGCCTGCCAATCTCTCCCGGCGAACCGCGCTTGGGATCATCGGTTCGATTGTTGCCACTCCAGCATTGGCAAACCTTCCGAGTGGTGATGTAGATGTTGTTGTAATTGGTGCCGGGATTGCCGGTTTGTCGGCCGCGCGGGTTTTGATAGACGCTGGGCATACCGTCACTGTCATCGAAGCAGCTGATCGGATCGGAGGGCGGGCCTACACCGATACAGAGACGTTCGGAGTACCGTTCGATCATGGCTGCGCAGAGATCAATCACGCACACATGAACCCGTGGGCCGCCTACGCCAAACGCGCAGGTTTTGATCTTCACGACGCCACAAACGCGGGTTCGACGTATTACGTGGACGGGGTCCTTGCAAATTCCGCCCAGCGCGCAGCTTACAACCGGGCTTGGGGTGCCGTAACCAGCGCTTTGGCGAAGGCAGGGGAAGCGGGCTTGGATGTGGCTGCCAGCAGTGTTTTGCCTGAAGCTATGACAGGGATGGGTGCGGCGCAGACATGGATTGGCCCGATGGACTGGGCGGTGGATTTCAAGGACCTGTCAACTGCTGACTACTGGAATTCCGAAGACAGCTCTCAGAACTATTGGGTTCCAGCCGGTTTAGGCGCTGTTGTCGCCGATTTCGGAGCTGGCATGCCTGTTTTTTTGAACACACCCGCGGCGCGTGTCGACTGGAGCGGTCAGGGCGTACAGGTGGAAACATCCAACGGAACAATCCGGGCAAAGGCCTGTATCTGCACAGTATCCACAGGGGTACTGAATTCCGGGGCGATCCGGTTTGGCAACGGTCTGCCCGCATGGAAAGAACAGGCGATCAACGACGTCCCGATGGGGCTTTTGGCCAAGGTCGCGTTAGAGTTTAAGGATACGCGACTGGGGCTAATCCCGAACCGCTGGCTTGACTACTATGTTCCTGATGAGATGCCTGCCGAGGCGTCGTACTTTCTGACTTGGCCGTTCGAGTATCCTTATGTGGTTGGTTTCATCGGTGGCGACTTTGGCTGGGAACTGTCTCGCGCTGGCGAAGCGGACGCTATTGACTTCGTTCTCGGGGAGATCGTTGAAATCGCTGGCTCCGACGCGCGAAACCAGTTCGTGAAAGGCAAGCTGACCGATTGGGCGACGAACCCGCTTGTGTTAGGGGGCTATGGCGCAGCGCGCCCCGGGCGCCATTCGGCCCGGGCCGATCTTGCCAGACCGGTCGAGGATCGCCTGTTCTTTGCGGGAGAAGCCATGGCCACACCATTCAACGCGCTGTGTTCGGGAGCGTTCTTCAGCGGTCGTGATGCGGCCAAGGATGTCATGGCAAAAGTGCTGACCTGAGTTTCACGAGCAGAGTAGAGCATAGACAACTGATCAGGTTTCAGCGATTAGTCTGTACGGCAGCCTTCGTCTTTTCAGCCCACGCAGTTTTCGCGGAAACGGTTTCAGAGCGGATCTTCCTGAAAACCCATCTGGGTAATTGCGTGTCCTACATGGAACAGCAGTGTTACCAGCCTAATGGAACAGCAACTTACGAAGTTCAACGCTATGATCCAGATATGCGCAGCATTCTGAGCGGCCTCTATGGTGACTGGTTTTGGCTGAACGAACGGATAGAGACCGTCTCGAAGGAAATCGAAGGCATCAGCCGCACGGACGGGAATTTCGGCCGATTATGCAACAAGTTCATGCGCTGCCCGCCGTGGTGGATAGCTTTGCATTTGTTGCAGCAACGGCGAGCTAGTTTAGCTTCAGCGGTGTCATCTCTTGGCATTCAGAAACCGACGACCAACTGAAGATCGCATCAGCTTTTGTCTTGCAAGGCTTCCACCCTGGAAGACTCTGCCAATCGTAGTTGTGGTTTTTTGGCTTTGTAAGTCTTTGATTTCCTATATCACACAGACACATGAAGCTCTCCGGCCCCTTTCTATTTATTTTGGCGACCTTACTGATCGATGCGATCGGCGTAGGCATCGTATTTCCGATTATGCCGGACCTGATGGAGCGTGTCGGCGCGGGCAGCACGGCACAAGGCGCGTTTTGGGGTGGCGTCATGATGTCTGCATATGCAGCGGCCATGTTCTTTTTTGGTCCGATCGTGGGCAGCCTGTCTGACGCATACGGGCGCAGACCTATTTTGATTGCTGCTCTTGCGACGCTGGCGATTGATTATGTCATCATGGCGATGGCGGAGACGTACTGGCTTCTGCTCGTTGGGCGCATCGTTGCGGGTATGGCCGGGGCTACATACATCACCGCAACAGCCTACATCGCAGACATTAGCAAACCCGAAGAGCGCGGCGCTGCTTTTGGTATGATTGGCGCTGCGTTCGGCATAGGTTTTGTTCTTGGTCCTGCGCTGGGAGGGATTGCCTCCGGCTGGCACATCACGGCGCCTTTTTGGATCGCAGCGGCGCTTTCAGCGCTGAATGTTCTGTTTGGTATCTTCGTGTTGCCTGAGTCTCTCAAGCCAGAGAACCGGCGCTCATTCGGAAAACGCGACCTAAACCCGTTTGGAGCTATTGCTCGGGCCTTCGCAGTCCCAGGTCTCGCAATTCCACTGATCTGCATCTTTGTGTTCGAGTTTGCCAACATGGTGTACCCAACTCTGTGGTCCTTCTGGGGACGCGAAGTCTTTGGATGGGACGGGTTTACTATCGGATTAACCTTGTCAGCCTATGGCGTGCTCATCGCTGTCGTACAGGCTGGAGTATTGCCTCAGATGACCAAACGGCTGGGTGACTACAAAACCTTGGTCATAGCCATTACCGCGGCTTTGATCGGAATGGTTGGGTTTGGATTTTCCAGCGCTGTCTGGGCGGTGGCCGTTGTCCTACCCATTGCGGCGCTTTCGGACATGGCGCCCCCCTTGATGACCGCCTTCGCAGCAAACAAGGTCGGCGAGGATCTGCAAGGCCTTGTGCAAGGCGTGATCTCATCCCTGTCATCCGTTTCAGCTGTACTGGCTCCTCTGGCACTGACCGGAGTGTTTAAGCGATTTGTGAACGCTGACGGGCTATATTTGCCGGGCGCGCCCTTTCTGTTTGCGGCGATTTTAGTTGTGGCGGTTGTTCCGCTAGTCTGGCGCCTCAGGTCCGATCATCCAATTGATCGAATTTGAAGTGTGAACGTTCGCTTTGGGGACAAAACATTGGCTGCTTTGGGCTCTCTACCGGCATTAGCTGCACTCAGCCTGAAGGTCTG
>NZ_JBASXK010000157.1:0-7592 GCF_049276915.1 Aestuariivita sp.
GTGCGGCACCGTCCCTGATCGAATATTTCCGCGCAGATCCCATTGCCAAAGGCTTTGATCTGTTGCGCACGCGTCTGGTGCGCACGATCCGGGCCTATGGCTGGCGGCGCATCGCGGTCGTGGCCCCGACGTCGGGTTGCGGCGCGACGTTCACTGCGGTGAATGGAATAGATCAACCCGGCGATGACAAGGGCATACATCAACTCGCGCAGGCCCGTGTCGGATGACAGGTATTGGCGTGCGAGAAAAAACGGGATCAGCATGATCAGTTGCGATGACAGGATCGACAAAACATCAATCAGACGCAGCCCGGGTAGAAAACCGGATGGGAAAGAGATGGGCAAAGCGTCAACGCGTTGATTGAACAGGATCGGATCCGTGTTGGTCACAACCGAAAACACGGTGCCCATCAACATGGACACAATCAGAACCCGGGTGATCCTGTGGCGCGGCCAAAAGGATGGGCGCAGGCCCAGAAACAGGACAATTATCACCAGTGCCGAAATGCTCGGTATCGAGAACTTGTCAAGGCTGGGGATGAGAGGCAGGTCGAACTCGGTTCGGGGGGGCAGAAGCATATAGGCCCCGACAATCGACCAGATCAACGCGCGCTCGACACTGAGACGCGTAAAGAACGCGACACAGACCGCTGGCCAGATGATCAGCATCAATTGTGCAAGTGCATTGCCCATGATGGGGCCTGTATCCTTTGGTTTGCCTGTCCGATCCCTTGGATGTCCAGGTCTGCTGTTTTGCCTCAAGCATGGCTGTACCGCGTAAAGGCGGCGATGTTATGGCACAGATACAACGACTTGCGCCATTTCTGTGGGTAGCGCGCATGAGGCTGGTGCGACGCTGGTGTCCATCCTACACATATGCCGATCAACAGGAGACGCCCGCGTGTTCTTTACAATCGGTTCAGAACGGATTCGGGTCAACATACCCGATCGTATAGCCTTGATTTCAGAGATCACCCGTCGGTTTCGTGCGGGCGAGGGCTTTGCGTTGGCAACCGTCAACCTGGATCATCTGGTGAAGATGTCGCGTGATGCCAGTTTTGCGGCCACCTATGCCGATCAGGATCTGATCGTTGCCGATGGACGGCCAATAGTGTGGCTGTCGCGATTGGCGCGCCATCCTGTCGAGCTGGTTCCGGGTTCCGATATGGTTATCCCGCTGGCCAGACTGGCTGCTGCAGAGACTGTGCCCGTGGCCTTGGTGGGAAGCACCCAGGACGCCTTAAGAGACGCATCCAAGATATTGTCTAAAAACGCAAAAAACCTGAATGTTGTGTGTGAAATATCACCCGAGTATGGCTTTGATCCCGATGGCGAGGAGGCTGACCGGATCCTCTTGGAACTTGATGCAAAGAAGGTAGGCTTGTGTTTTCTGGCCTTGGGGGCACCAAAACAGGAACGGTTGGCCGCGCGCGGACGCAGCCTGGCTCCGGGGGTCGGATTTGCCTCGGTCGGTGCAGGCCTCGATTTTCTTGGTGGTCACCAGAAGCGGGCACCGATGTGGATGCGCCGGTTCGGGTTGGAGTGGCTTTGGCGCGCGCTCGCCGATCCAATCCGACTCGTCCCACGTTACGCGCAGTGCTTTGCCATTCTTCCATCTCAGATGAGGGCGGCAATTCGCTTGAGGAACGGATCATAGATCATTATTTATATTCTATAATTCCTGAATTTTTCCCGCGTAACCGGGTGAGGCCATATTCCAGAACGCCCCATCCTTCAGCGAATTTTCCAATCACCGAGAACACCGCCGGAACCAGGCCTGAGCGTCGGCTCAGGCGCAAGACCTGCGCGGGATAGATCATCAGCAGAACCAGCATCGCCGGCGTGATCATCGCGCCCAGAAAAATCAGCGCAGGCAGAACCAGGCCCCAGGCCAGCGCGCGCCGCGTCTCCTTTACCCAGTGCCGTTCCGGGGGCGCACCGTGCAAGGCCGCCCCCTCGGCGAAGGCAAAGCCTGCGCGTCGTGTACGTCGCCACCACTGTCCGAACCGGGTGATGTTGGCATCATGCCAGGTCATTTCCTCATCCAGTCGCCATATGTTCCATCCTGCGTGTCGCAGGCGGACGCAGAGTTCCGGTTCCTCTCCCGCAATCAGGTCATCACGGTAAAAACCGACCTCTCGCAAAGCAGACATCCGCATCAACGCATCTCCGCCACAGGCCTTGGCGGCACCAACCGGCGTGTCCCATTCAGCATCTATCAGAGCGTTGTAGAGGCTGGTGTCGGGATATCGTTCCCGTCTGCGACCGCAGACGACTGCCGTTCGCGGGTGCGCCATGAGATATTCGCGCGCCGCATCGATCCATCCGTCGCGGATCGCGCAATCGCCGTCAACCAACTGAACAAACTCGCTATCCTCGCCCAGCAGCTTCAGCCCGGTATTGCGCGCGCGCGCGGCGGTAAAGGGCAGGGTACGGTCCAGCTCGACGATCTCTGCGCCCAAGGTCCCGGCCGTCGCGACACTTCCATCCGTCGAGCCGGAATCCACATAGATGATCCGGCGCACGCGTCCCTTGAGGCTTTCCAGACAGGCAACCAACCGGACACCTTCGTTCCGGCCGATCACAACGGCGTCGATCATGATGACCTGTCTCATGACGGTTTCACCGGTGCTATCCTGCCCTCAAAAAGATGTTTTGCGGCTGAGACTAACGCCTGTCTGGTCCGACGCAATGCCCGCAAGGCTTTGAGCGAGCACAAAACCGTCCCGATTTCACCCAACTCGGCCCATATTTCTGTGACAGGACTGTTCGCCATGAGCCCTCTGCGCCCCTATACACAGCTGTTTGAGCTTTTGCGTCAACGCAACCTGTCCAATCTTCTGGTCAGCCGCGAGACCCTGGGAATGGGCGATGCGGTAAGCCCGGATGTGGCACAGGATCTGTTGCGCCGGGCGGATCGCTCGTGGTCTTTGCCGAGGCGGATCGAAGACTAGCCCCTGAAACCGGTCGCCACGACGAATTTCTCGGAGCTGTCCGATCGGGATGCGGGCGGCTTGATATTCGCAACCTTGGTGAATTTTTGCTTCAGAAGCTGTTGCAACTGACCCTCAGCCCCCCCGGCAAGAACCTTGGCCACAAAGGTGCCTCCGTCATCCAGAACGTCAAAGGCAAAATATGCGGCGGCCTCGCAAAGTGCTATGATGCGCAGGTGGTCGGTCTGCTTATGACCCGACGAAGCCGCGGCCATGTCCGACATGACCACATGAGCCTTGCCATTCAGCCATTCCTTGACCTTGTCGTCGGCGTCATCCTCCATGAAATCAAGCTGGTGGAGTTCGACACCGGCAATCGGTTCCACCTCTTGCAGATCGACGCCAATGATGCGCCCCTGCGCTTTGCCGGATCGCTCGCCCAGCGCATTTATGCGTTTGACCGCCACCTGACACCAGCCTCCGGGGGCGCAGCCCAGATCAACCACCCGCGCGCCGGGGACGAGGAACCGGAACTTGTCGTCCACTTCCATGATCTTGTATGCCGCGCGTCCGCGATACCCTTCGGCCTGCGCGCGTTTGACATAAGGATCGTTCAACTGACGCTGCAACCAGCGCGTTGAAGACAGCTTGCGCCCGCGTGCAGTCTTGACCTTGACCTTGAGATCCCGCTGCCCGCGTCCGGATGTGTTTTTGCCTGTCGGTGTCTTACCCATCGCGAAACGCTTTCATTATTCTGTCCTGTACATAGTAGCGGTGACGCGATCGCCGAACACCGTGTTGTCAGAACACGCCATCTTCCAGAACGCCATCTGCCGACATCTGCGCAAAAAGCAACCCCTCGCGCAGTCCACGATCAGCCACAGACAACCGATCTGTCGGCCAAAGCCGCAGCAAAGCCTGCAAAATCGCCGAGCCGGACATGATCAACGCATGTCGGTCCTCGCCGATGCGCGGGTCTTCTCTCCGCCCCGTGGGGCCCATCGCCAGATACCGGCGAATGACCGTGTCGATCTGGTCCGAGGTCATGCGCAACCCGTCCACCTTGGTGCGGTCATAGCGTTTGAGGCCCAAATGGCTTGCGGCCACCGTCGTGACGGTCCCGGAGGTTCCGACGATCTGGAACCGTTCCTTGAGATGGTCGAGTTTCTTGTAAGGCGCAAACTCTGCCAGGTTTTCCTCGAAGAACCAGCTCATCAGCGCAAAGCGCGCCGCATCATCCTGCACATCCGAAAACTGATCCCGCAATGTCGCCACACCCAGCGGGACCGAGATCCAGTCTACGACCTTGGCCGTTGGAAACGGGCTTTCGACCGTATGAAATCCGGCATGCAGCCGCATCAGCGCGCGCGGACGATCCCGCCTTTCGACCGAAGACAGATCAATCCAGACAAGCTCGGTCGAACCACCGCCGATATCGACCACCAGCAATTGCTCTGTCTTGGTTGAAACCAGCGGCGAACAGGAGATCACCGCCAGGCGTGCCTCTTCCTCGGGCTCGATGATCTCAAGCTGCAAACCGGTTTCGCGCCGTACGGTGTTTATGAAACTCTGGGCATTCTGAGCCCGCCGACAGGCTTCGGTTGCAACCAATCGCATACGTTTGACATTGTTGCGCTTGAGCTTTTGCTGGCAGATCCGCAATGCCTGCACGGTGCGCGCCATCGACGCGCGCGACAGTTGCCCGGTGCGCTCCAAGCCCGCGCCCAGTTGCACGGATTTGGAAAAGCTGTCCACGACGTGAAACCCATTGCCCTTGGGTTGGGCAATAAGCATGCGACAGCTATTCGTGCCCAGATCCAACGCAGCATAAAGGCCGGTTGGATCAGGCGTGTCAGGCGCGGGTGGCTCAACCGCTTTTGGGAACGCGCCCGCACCATCGGGACGCTTGGGCGTCATGTCTCACGCCCTCCATTTCGAGTTGCCCCCAAGCTATGCTCTTGGCGCATTTCGCGCAAGAGATCAGTCGCATTCATGTCCGACATGAGTATTTCTGGTCTGGCTGGCCATAGCCAGCGGGTGGCGGGCTGCTTAGGTTGAGGTCGCGGATTGCGCGCCATCTGTCGAAAAACGGCAGAGGCAAACCATGGCTGTGCCTTAGAGAGGGCATACGAAACACGGGAGAATCATCCATGCCTGACGTCACCATTGTTTACTGGCGCGATATTCCGGCCCAAGTCATTGTGGGCAAAGGGCGTCGCGGCTCGAAAAAACAACTGGCAGAACGTTTTGAACAGGCCATTGATCGTGCAGCCATGAAGGTGGGGGCACAGGATACGGATGCCTATCTCGCCGAATGGCGCAAAGCAGCGCCTTACGAAATGGATGGGGACCCGGATGAGATCGTGGCGGCGGAAGCGGCCCGGATCGAAGCGGAATACGACACGAACCGGATCAAGGCTCTGATCGCGAACGACGGTTGGGCAAACGCGTAAATGGGTCAAGGCCCACGCAATCTATGGGAGGCCGCAATGGCTTTGCTGAATTTCAAACGGCGCGACGTGCAAACCACGGCTTCGGTGACACCCGAGGTCGAGGCGTTCTTGCAGTACTATTCGATCGAAGTGATGCCGCGGACCGCCGAAAAGGTCGAGGATTTCCGCGCTCTGCTTCCTGAAGGCACCCGTATTTACATCGCCCATATCGAAGGCACTCCGATTGAGGATATGGTCGCCACGGCCAAGCGTCTGGCCGCCGATGGGTATCCTGTCATGCCGCATTTTCCGGCGCGCATCATCAAGGATGCCAAGACGCTTGAGAACTGGATTGCCATGTACCAGGGCGAAGCGGGCGTCGAACAGGCGCTTTTGCTGGCGGGTGGCGTATCTCAGCCTTATGGCGATTTCGACAGCTCCATGGGGCTGATGGAAACCGGATTGTTCGACAAGGCCGGCTTCAAGCGCCTTCATGTGGCCGGCCATCCAGAAGGAAACAAGGATATCGATCCTGATGGAAGCATGAAGAACGTCTCTCAAGCCCTTCAATGGAAGCAGGATTTTTCGAACCGGACCGATGCCGAGATGGCCATTGCCACTCAGTTCGCCTTTGAAGCGGGCCCGATCATCAAATGGGCCGATGACCTCAAGGCTGCGGGCATTGATCTGCCGATCCACATCGGCATCGCGGGCCCTGCCAAGCTGCAAACCCTGATCAAATTCGCAATCGCCTGTGGTGTCGGACCCTCGCTCAAGGTTCTGCAGAAACGGGCCCGTGATGTCTCAAAGCTGTTGCTGCCGTTCGAGCCGACAGAAGTGATCGGCGAGCTGGCAGCTCACAAAGCGGCCAATCCGGACTTCAACATCACTCATGTTCACTTCTTCCCTTTGGGCGGCATCAAGACCAACGCCACCTGGGCCATTGAAAACGGCGGCACCTCGGGCCGTCCTGCAAACGCAGACTGAAAGGCAGACTCATGACCCGGACCGTCATTGAAAGCAAAACAAAGACCGCGATCATCGGATTTGATCAACCTTTCTGCGTGATCGGTGAGCGGATCAATCCGACGGGCCGCCAGGTTCTGAACCTGGAGCTGGAACGCGGCGATTTCAGCCGGGTCGAGGCCGACGCGCTGGCGCAGGTTGCAGCCGGTGCCACGGTGCTCGATATCAACTCGGGTGCCGTGTTTTCCAACAAGATGGCCGAAGATCCCCGCTATGCCGATAACAACTTCGTTGAACCGACGCTGATGCGCCAGCTTGTCGAAGTGGTACAGGCGGTCACGGACACGCCTCTTTGCATCGACAGCTCGGTGCCCGGTGCCCTGGAAAACGGCCTGGCCGCTGCTGAGGGCCGCCCGCTGCTGAACTCGGTCACCGGTGAGGAAGAACGGCTCGAAGCGATCCTGCCGCTGGTCAAGAAATACAACGTACCGGTGGTGGCGATTTCGAATGATGACACAGGCATTTCCGAAGATCCTGATGTCCGCTTCGCCGTTGCCAAGAAGATCGTGGAACGTGCTGCCGATTTCGGAATTCCGGCCCATGACATCGTGGTTGACCCGTTGGTGATGCCGATCGGAGCGATGGGAACGGCTGGTTTGCAGGTCTTCACGCTTGTACGTCGCCTGCGCGACGAACTGGGTGTGAACACCACCTGCGGGGCCTCCAACATCTCCTTTGGTCTTCCCAACCGCCACGGGATCAACAACGCGTTTCTGCCCATGGCAATGGCAACCGGCATGACATCTGCGATCATGAATCCGGTGGCATTGCCGACCGGGCCGACGAAAATCGCCGAAAAGCGCGCCGAAGTCGAAGCGGCCGGCATCATCCTGCCCGAAGATATGGATGATGAACTGTTTTGCCTGATGTTCGGTCTCGGCTCGACCAAACCGCGCCCCGGCAAGGAAATGGAAGCCATCCGTGCAGCCAACTTCCTGACCAATAATGACGAAGGCGGTGCTGCCTGGATCAGTTTCAACAAGACAGCCCCCAAAGCCGGGCAAGAGGGCCGCGGTCGCGCCGGACGGACCGGCGGGCGGCGTCGCCGGGCGTAATCGGCCACAGGTTCCTGCAAAGCAAAGCGCCCGGTTCATCCGGGCGTTTTTCGGTCTTGGGGCAATGCGATGCCTTTACCGGCACCAGATCACGCGACTGTGCGGCAAGTCTGGCGAATGTGCTGTGACTGTCGCGGACCCCAGGGC
>NZ_JBASXK010000158.1:0-102620 GCF_049276915.1 Aestuariivita sp.
CAACCTCCCCGCCGGTATTTGTAAGCAAGAAGAAGCAGGGGGGGTCACCGATCCGTCCTTGGTGCCGGGCCCGGGCTGCCGCCGCCGCCCAGAATATCGTGCAAAATCCGGTTCAGGACACTTTCCACGGTTTGTTGCGTCGCAGATGTCCCACGGGATGTTGGTGCGCCGCGCGGGGCTTGCATGGGTAGCGGGTTTACCGGCAACCCCTCGTGCACCCGCACCATGGTCTCGCGCCAGATCTCGGCGGGCAAACCGCCACCGGTTACACCGGTCAACGGAGTATTGTCGTCATAGCCCATCCATACGCCTGCAACGTAATCGGCAGAAAAGCCGATGAACCAAGCATCCCGCGCCGCCTGCGTCGTGCCGGTCTTGCCCGCCACCTTGCGATCGGGCAGAGCCGCGCGGCGACCTGAGCCTTCGCTGACCACTTTTTCCATCATCCAGATCAATTCACGCGCGGCACTTTCCTGGATGACGCGTTCGCCGATGCCACCATCTGAACCCATCAAGGGTTCCTCATCGCCCAGCAGGCGCAGTTCAATCATTCCATAGGGCTCTACGGACGACCCCCCGTTCAGGATGCCGGCATAGGCCCCTGTCATCTCGGTCAATGTGCTTTCCGAGGCCCCCAGGGCCAGCGCCGGTCCAAGGGCCAGATCGCTTTCGATCCCGAACCCTTCGGCAACGGCACGCACGGTTTCGCGCCCCACCCCTTCGGAGATTTTCACCGCCGGGATATTCAGCGAGTCCTTGAGCGCATGGGTCAGAGTGACCTCGCCGAAGAATTCATTGCTGTAGTTCCGCGGGCACCAGTCTCCGGAGCCCGGGATCGTGATGCAATAGGGCGCATCAATCACGGTGTCCAAAGGCGAATATCCCAGATCCAGCGCGGCTCCATAGACAAAGGGTTTGAAGGACGATCCGGTCTGGCGCAGAGCCTGCGTGGCCCGGTTGAAGCCCCCCGGCACACGGGACTTGCGCCCGCCCACCATCGCGCGCACCGCGCCATCCGAACTCATGACCACAACAGCGGCCTGCGCCTTGGACCCTTCGCGCACCTTGTTTTCAAAGATGTCTTTCAGCGCCTCTTCGGCTGCCCGCTGCAACCGCTGATCCAACGTGGTGCGAATGATCACGTCTTCGGTGGTGTTGCGCGTGAAATACTCGGGGCCCGATGACATCACCCAATCTGCGAAGTAGCCCCCCGCGCGCGCCTCGGCCGCTTCGCTCAGTTGCGCGGGAGACGCCATCGCCAAGGCCCGATCCGTATCACTCAGAAACCCCTGCTCATTCATCAGGCGCAGGATCGTCGCTGCACGGTTCTGCGAGCGTTCGAGATCATTGGTGGGTGCAAACCGCGTTGGAGCGACGAGCAATCCCGCCAGCATCGCGGCCTCGGCCGGGTTCACTTCAGCTGCAGATTTTCCAAAGTACCGCTGGCTGGCCGCTTCGAACCCACGCGCGCCGGCACCAAGGAAGGCGCGGTTCATATAGATGGTGAGAATATCATCCTTGGAATACTTGGCCTCAAGCGCCAGCGCATAGATCGCTTCCTGCGCCTTGCGCACCAGCGAACCGCGGCGACATTCGGCCTCATACTCGGCCTCTGTCACACCGCCCGCCGGATCGTAGGGCTCTCCCAGACAAAGCAGTTTGGCCGTCTGCTGGGTAATCGTCGAGCCACCATGCCCCGACAAAGGTCCGCGCCCTTCGCTGAGATTGATGCGCACGGCACTGGCCACACCACGCGGGCTGACCCCGAAATGGCGGTAAAAGCGGCGGTCCTCGGTGGCGATGATCGCATTCTTGAGATGCGGTGAGACCGTATCCGTGGTGACGACACCGCCGAACTGCTCTCCGCGCCAGGCAAAGACTGCGCCATCCCGATCCAGCAATGTCACCGATCCTCGTGCACGCGCATCCAGAAGCGCATCCAATTCGGGCAGTTTCGTGTACTCGACAGCCACGGCGACCGAGACGATCAGCGCGAAGGCTGCACCGGTGACCCAGGTGATCCGCCAGATCAGTCGCATGAACCATGACACGATCGCGCCGATGAAGCCGCGCAAACCCGGCTTGCGCGCGCGGGTCTTGCGACCGCCACCGCCGCCAGAGCGCTTGCGCGCCGGTTTCGCTTTTGGCTTTGCCCGTTTGGCCACTGGCTTTGATGCCCCACCGGGATATCGCCTGTCTGCAACCAAAGGCGGTTTGCGCCGCCGTGAATCACTCATTCTGCGCCCTGCCCGGCTCTGTTTTTTGCCAACATAGCCTGCATGGATGGATTTGTTGAGTGGTCTTCACAGTAAATCAATCATACCCATTATGACCATTTTTTAATCAATTTTACTTTTTTGTGCAAAAATTATGCAACTTTCCCCAACTCACCCCCTCCGCGAAGGGGCAATCCGTTCCCTTGGGCCACCGTTCACGCTTTTCCTGCCTGTGTAAATGCAGGGGAGCCTGCCTACAGAAGGGGATGCGTGTGAAACTCATCATAGCAACAATCAAGCCGTTCAAGCTGGAAGAGGTCCGCGAAGCGCTGACCGAGGCCGGCGTGCGCGGTATGATGGTGACCGAAATCAAGGGGTTCGGATCTCAATCCGGCCACACCGAAATCTATCGCGGCGCGGAGTACGCGGTCAATTTCGTACCAAAAATCAAACTGGAAATCGTCGTAGCGGCTTCGATGGTCGATCAGATCGTCGAAACGATCACGAGAACCGCTCATACCGGCAAGATTGGTGACGGCAAGATTTTCGTGCTCGACGTGCAGCAGGCCATTCGCGTGCGCACCGGCGAGACCAACGAAGACGCCCTTTGAGCGGCGCAACGAATAGGGAAATCAGACGGATGACACTTCTCAAGACTCTTCTTCCGGCCGCCGCACTTGTTGCGCTGCCGAGCCTGGGCCTGGCCCAGGACGATGGCCCCGTGCCGGGTGTGAACCCCTCCACGGATATGGTCTTTATCATGAACTCGCTGCTGTTCCTGATCGGCGGCTTCCTGGTTTTCTTCATGGCCTGCGGATTCGCCATGCTGGAAGCCGGCCTCGTGCGGTCCAAGAACGTGACCATGCAGCTGATCAAGAACATCTCGCTGTTTTCAATGGCTGCGATCTTTTACTATCTGATCGGCTATAACCTGATGTACCCGCTGGGCACATGGATGATGGACGGCATACTGTCCGGCGTCTGGGGTCCCGGTGTTCTGGAAGCGGTCGGCGTGACTGCAGAAGAAGCCGATGACTATGGCTATGCGGCCACATCCGGCGACTTCTTCTTCCAGCTGATGTTCTGTGCGGCAACCGCCTCGATCGTTTCGGGCACCGTCGCCGAGCGCATCAAACTGTGGCCTTTCCTGATCTTCGTGATCGTTCTGACATCCATCATCTACCCGCTGCAGGCGTCGTGGAAATGGGGCGGTGGCTTCCTGGACGAGATGGGCTTCCTGGACTTTGCAGGTTCGACCGTTGTGCACTCTGTGGGTGGCTGGGCCGCTCTGGTTGGTGCCATCATCCTTGGACCGCGTATCGGCAAGTACAAAGACGGCAAAGTTGTCCCGATGCCTGGTTCGAACCTGGCTCTGGCGACCCTGGGCACGTTCATCCTGTGGCTGGGCTGGTTCGGCTTCAATGGCGGCTCGCAGCTGGCCATGGGCTCGGTCGGTGATGTCGCGGATGTTGGCCGGATCTTTGCCAACACCAACACGGCTGCTGCCGGTGGTGCGATCGCAGCTCTGATCCTGACGCAGATCCTCTACAAGAAGCCCGACCTGACCATGGTGCTGAACGGCGCATTGGCCGGTCTGGTGTCGATCACCGCCGAACCGCTGACCCCTTCTCTGGGCGCCGCAACGCTGATCGGTGCCGTAGGCGGTGTGATCGTCGTCTTCGCAGTCCCGTTCCTCGACAAGCTCAAGATCGACGACGTGGTCGGTGCCATCCCGGTGCACCTCTTCGCCGGGATCTGGGGCACCATCGCGGTGGTCTTCACCAACTCCGATGCGTCGCTGGGCGTGCAGCTCTACTCGATCCTGGTTGTCGGTATCTTCGTGGTCGTGACCTCTGCGATCGTCTGGTTCATCCTCAAGGCGACGATGGGTATCCGCGTCACCGAAGAGGACGAGATCAACGGTCTGGACATGTCCGAACTGGGCATGGAGGCCTATCCGGAATTCTCCAAAGGCTGATATCTCCTCCCATCAGCCTTAGACCAACTGCCCGGGCGTTCGCGCCCGGGTTTTTTGTTGTTCGGATGCGCCCCTTCGGGGGCAAGTGTTTCCGGCTGGTATGAGGGGCCAGCCCCTCAAACTCCCCGCCGGTATTTCACGGCAAAAAGAAGCATGAGGTCACACCCCAATGCTTCTTCTTGCTGAAAATACCGGCCGCCGGAGGCTCTTGCACTTGGCCACCATGACCGATGGTGGAGAGTCAGACGCCGACGTCGACAATCGCCCGGGCCAGAATCGGAATGGTTTTCGCATTCAGACCCGCGATGTTCATCCGGCTGTCCCCGATCATGTAGATGCCATGTTGAGTGCGCAATTGCTCGACCAGTTCGGGGCTGGCTCCGAGACGCGAGAACATGCCCCGGTGTTGGGCCAGGAAGGCAAAGCGGTCCGAGCCAGTGAGGCGCTGAAGCTCATCGGCGAGGTCCTGGCGCAGGCTCAGCATGGACAGGCGCACATCCTCAAGTTCACGTGCCCAATCCGCGCGCAAGTCGGCATCATTCAGGATCATCGTGACCAGACGCGCCCCGTGATCAGGTGGGAAGGAAAAGTTCTGACGGTTGAGGAAGGCCAGCGTGTCCTGATTGAGAGCATGAGCACTGGTGTCCTGGGATATCGCCATCAGCAACCCCGTGCGTTCTCGGTAGATGCCAAAGTTTTTCGAACAGCTTGCCGCGATCAGGCATTCCGGCACACTCGAGGCGACAAGACGCGTCGCTTCGGCATCGGCTTCAAGACCGTCGCCAAAGCCCTGATAGGCGATATCGACCATCGGGATGGCACCGGCTGCATTCAGCACGTCGATCACGGCTGCCCATTCCACGAGGTTGAGATTGGCACCGGTCGGATTGTGGCAGCATCCGTGCAGCAGGACGACATCGCCACGGCGGACGCCTTTCAGGTCTGCCAGCATACCTTCGAAATCTACGCCGCGTGTTTCCGCATCGAAATAGCGATAGCTGACGGTTTCGATGCCAAGATAGTTCAGGATCGAGAGGTGGTTCGGCCAGGTCGGATTGCTGACAAAAACACGTGCATCCGGGTTGGCCATCTGGATCAGTTCAAAAGCCTGCCGGACGGCCCCGGTGCCACCCGGCGTGGCGGCCGCGGCAACGTTATTGCGCGGCACTGCATCCGCGAGGATCAGCTGGATCATCGCATCCGAAAAGGCCGGATCGCCGGCCAGGCCCACGTAGGCCTTTGTTTGCTGTTCTTCCCAAAGACGGTGTTCGGCAGCCTTGATTGCGCGCATGACGGGCGTCACGCCTTCGGCATTCTTGTAGACACCGACGCCGAGGTCGATCTTTGTGTCGCGGGGGTCCTCCCGATACATCTGCATCAACATCAGGATCTTGTCGGCGGGCTGTGCTTTGAGTTTTTCAAACATCAGTTCTCTCCGGTTGCGACGGGCAAAGTGGGAAAGGCACCCCATTCTGACCAGGATCCGTCATAGACGGACCAATCTGTTTTCCCCAGCCGCTCCATGGCAAGCGCCAGGATTGCG
The DNA here is from genome assembly GCF_049276915.1 of Aestuariivita sp. Classification (NCBI taxonomy): domain Bacteria; kingdom Pseudomonadati; phylum Pseudomonadota; class Alphaproteobacteria; order Rhodobacterales; family Paracoccaceae; genus Aestuariivita; species Aestuariivita sp. The sequence continues at coordinate 5,738 of NZ_JBASXK010000158.1, forward strand.
GCGGTCACGCCCGAGCCGCAGGTGGTGATTGCAGGCTTGGCCAGATCGATGCCCGCAGCTTCAAAGGCAGCGCGCAATTCCGGTACATCCTTCATCGTTCCCTTCTCGGTCAGCAGGGTTTGAAACGGCAGGTTGCGCGAGCCCGGGATGTGGCCAGAGCGCAAACCTGCGCGCGGTTCGGGATCGGTTCCTGCAAAGCGCCCGGCAGAGCGTGCGTCAATGATCTCATGATCCCCAAGCTTGGAGGCAGACGAGACCTGCGTGACATCGCGCACAAGCTGGTTTTGCACACGCACCGTCATGTGACGATCACGCACGATCGGCGGCAGATCTTCGATCGGGCGTCCTTCGGCCTGCCATTTGGGAAATCCGCCATCCAGAACGGCGACATTGTGCTGACCCATCAGCCGAAACAGCCACCACACGCGCGCGGCGGAATTCAGGCCGGCCCCATCATAGACAACCACCTGATGTCCATCGCCGATGCCCATGGCACGCATGCGGCTCATGAACTTTTCCGGCGGAGGTGCCATATGAGGCAGTTCCGAGCGATTGTCGGACACATCATCAATGTCAAAGAACCGCGCGCCGGGAATATGCGCGGCGTCATATTCGGCTTTCGGGTCGCGTTGAACGGTGGGCAAATACCACGATCCGTCCAGAATGCGCAGATCAGGGTCTTTGAGGTGAGCTGCCAGCCATTCAGTGGAGACCAGCGTTTTCGGATCGTCAGCAGACATGAGCCATCCCTTTCGGCAACGGTTTGGTGCTTAGCGCCTCTGGGGCAGGGCTGGCAACCCGGAGCAGCAAACCCAAGCGTCGAAAAAGTGTCTCAGGAAGCCAAAATCCTGTTTTAGCGGTTCTCTTTGAGCAAACGCTGCTTTTGGCGTGACCAGTCGCGCTTGGCTTCGGTCTCCCGCTTGTCGGCGTTCTTTTTGCCCTTGGCGATGCCCAGTTTGATTTTTGCCATGCCCCTATGATTGAAATACATCACGATGGGCACCAGCGTCATCCCCTTGCGTTGCGTGGCGTTCCACAGATCCGCCATCTCCTTGCGGCTGACCAAGAGCTTGCGGCGGCGACGTTCTTCATGGCGAAACGCCTTGGCCTGAGCATAGGGGGCGATATAGCTGTTCACCAACCAAAGCTCACCCTCTTCCACGGTGGCATAGCTTTCAGCGATGTTACCACCATTTGAGCGCAGCGATTTCACCTCGGAGCCTTCCAGGATGATCCCGCATTCGATGTCCCGATCGATTGCATAGTCAAACCGCGCACGGCGGTTTTCGGCGATAACCTTGTAATTGGGATCTGATTTCTTCTGTACCATGACGCGCAGATGTAGGCCGAGATGGCACCTCCCACAAGACGCATCCTTCCTGCACGCTCAGAGAGAGGACAGCTTGGATGAGGGAAGGAAACTCAAACCTCCCGCGAAACCTGACACCCTCTTGGTACCTAAGATGACGCGCGCAATCAAAAGCGCGTCTTGCCCGCGAAAGCCTGATCTCAGCGCGAACGCCAGCTGTTCAGCCAGCGGCGCAGGCGGCCGCCTTTCTCATGCATGGCGTCGCCTGCTGCGTCGAAACTGTCGCCGATGTCCTCAAGCACCGGATCGATTCGGGCCTGACGGAACCTGCGCCAGCGTACCCAGACCGCATATACAAAAGCGACAAACACCGTCAGGAAGATAATGTTGAACCAGTTGATCGGGCGGTAATCGGGACCGTCCACGGGTTTGAGCGCCACGGCATTGGGAAAGGACGAAAAGAATTCATTGCGCCAACCATAATGGCGCACGACCACCCATTCGGGATTATCCTTGGTCGAGACCAGATCAGCCGCTTCTGTGTAAAGATTGGCGGTATCGAACTTGAAGTAAGGCGGCCAGCGCCAGCCGGTGTCTTCGTTACGATAGACCCGCACACGTCCGTTTTCATTGATCGCCTGAATGAACTGCACATCCCGGTTGATCAGCGCGGCAGCCTGATCATCCGGTGTCGCCCAGAAGATGCGTGTCCAGTCGTTGAGTTCCTGACGCTCTTCATAGGTATTCACGATGCGCACGACATCATTCTGGGGCAGCGTATAATGCAGAAACGCCGCGATTGACCCCCAGAAAAGGGCAATGATTGTCCATTTCAAGTAACGCATCGGCCCGTCCTTACATAAAGTTCGTCACATAGATCAGCAGGGCAATCACAACCAGGGGCACGACATAGACCCCAAGGATCAGCTTGCGGCGAATCGAGCCGTCATACTCCTCAAGACCTTCGCGAATGAAAGTCTCCTTGTCGCCGCCAATACCTTCCTGATGCCAGCGCTCTTCCAGTTTCGTGCGTCGCACCGAGCGGGAATAGAATGACAGGCAGACATAGACGATCGTCAACGCCACAAAGAGAGTTACCATAAGCCTTGCCGCGCCAAGCATCCTACCGCCTCCTTATCGCACCCCAGGGGCCAACACGCGCCACCAGATCCGCATTCGCCGCCCGCCGCGGCAGTGGCGGCGGGGTTGCATCATCCATATCGGGCTCACGCCCGAACAATGCCGCGCGCGCTCCCGCCCTATCCACCTGATACTCGCGCAGCAGGAAATCAACCACATAGTCCTGTTTCGTTTCCGGCCATGTCGCATAACGGCCATAGAACAACCGTTTGTGACAAATGAATGTCTGGCGAAAATCGCGCGGTGTCAGCTCGCTCAGCAACATGTTGACCAGATCGGCCACCGGCGTGGCAGCCGCCCTGAGAGTATAGAAATACGCCGGATGTTCCGACGAGATCCGCGGCCATTTCCCCTTGGTTTCAGCCCAGCGCACAAGATCACCAAGCGCATCGAACTCGGGCGGTAAACGCCCTGCCATCTGGCGTGCCAAACGACGCATATCGGCGCGCGTGGTGGCACTGAGATCCAAGCCGGCATCCGCCGCTGCCGAGATCAGCACGAAATCGATCTTCTGGCGCAGGATCGCCGCAGCATCCACACCGCGCGCCGTGACAATCGGTTCAACCAATCCGTTCAGATCAAGGAACTTGGCGATGTGATTGCGATCGCCAAGATCAAACACATGTTCCAGCGGGACCGTGCCCAGATCCTGCTTCGGGCCAACCGAGATAACTGCCGGATGCTCAAGCCCGCGAAAAACATAAAGGCCCCCGAACAGCGCCGTCCAGACATTCACCTGCTCGAAACTCATGTGTTTCAGACGCACGGGATTGCGCGCGATATCCCCGGTTTTCTTTGCCAGCGTGATCATTTCGGCGATCAGAACATCATCGAACCAGGCGTCGTCCTCGGTCTTGAATCGATCAACCAACCCCGCCAGCTTGTCTGCAGTCGACAAGGTTCCACCGGCGGTATCCGCCTCGATCTCGATCTTTCGGATGTCGAAAAGCTGCTCGGGCGTGGCGACCTCATAGACAGAATTCACCAGTTCCCCGGCCACCGCATCGCGCGCCGTGAGCGCAAAAAGCTGCGGTTCGTTCTCTTCGATGAACCGGCGGATGATATCGCGGGAATTGGAGAATTTCGCGTTCAGCAGCGGGGCTGTTTTCTGTTCTGTCGTCAGCAGAATGAACTGCCGGTTCACGCCGGCATGGTTCAGATAGAGATGATCGCCCAACTCATCGCCGACCTCGGGAGAATAGCCCGAGATATCGATATGAAAATCGGTCAGTTCAGTCTGTTTCCCGGTCAGATGCTTGAGCGCGCGGTTATAGCGTTCGACCAGGACGGGCGATGCGACCTCGATCAGATTGCCGAACATGAGGCCGGCTTCAATGAGGCGTTTCATGACGTCAAACCCTGCTCGGCCAGGGACAGGGCCGTGCTCACGCCGCCCATCAGCCCTTGCCCTCCAGATAGCGTCGCTTGGCCTCTTCTGTGCGCGCGAAATCACGCACCATCGTGTCGATCGCCACCTCGTCCGACTTGTCGGCATAGCGAAACTCACTGTCGGCATAGCGGTTGATCTCCTGTATCACCATGTCGACGGTGATCGGCTGGCGCAGGTCCTTGATCATGCTCAGCTTGGTGTCATAGGGCTGAAACAGGAACAGATCGGGCTCCTCCATCCATTCATCTGACAATTCGAAATCCATCGCGCGCAATTTGACCGCGTCGGTGATGTTCTTGATCGCGCGACCCGTGAACCGTTCATCCGCCGCCTGGATAGCCTTGAGATAGGCACCAAGCTTGGCGATGGTATCCAACTCACCGAGATCCTCAGACACCTGCTCATAGACCCGGACCAGCCCCTCTTCCTGCGGGAGGTTGTGGGCGGCAAAGGACGCCGACACCGCGCGCTTTATCTCCTGCGCCGCATAAAGCTCATGCGCACCCAGAGGGATGTCGTGGTTCCTGCCCATCAGCAGCGCAAGAATGTCGATGTAATCCTCCCGTGTCTGCGGACCATCCACAAGGAACCGAGCCCCGGCGCGCTGGCGCAAGGCATCATCCACGTTCTCGGGATAATTCGAGAACATGCCAAAGGTGCAATTGCCCCGCACCACCGTGTTGGCTCCCGCAAAGCTTTCCATCAGCACGGCAGTGATCTCGAGCTGACCCGAGCTCGACTGCCGATCACCACGTTTGCCCGCCAGCGTGTCGATATCGTCGATCGTGCCGAAGCCAATCACCGAAGGGTCGATCACGTTGTTGACAAAGGCCTTGGCGTTCTGTCCGGACTTGCCCTGATAGCTGTCGATATTGTCCGTGCTCAGGTTCTGATAACGAAACGGATAGCCTGCGATCTGACAATATTCATTGATCATGCCCGCCATCATCTGGATCAACGTGGTCTTGCCGGTGCCGGGCTTGCCATCGCCCATGAAGGTAAAGATGAACCCGCCCAATTCGACAAACGGATTGAGCCGACGCTCGAAATCATAGGCCATGATCATCTTGGCCAGACGCATCGCCTGATACTTGGCAATATGGTTGCCGACGACCTCATTCGGCTTCTTGAACGTCATCGTCAGGGTGGTGGATTTGGCCTTGCTGGCCGCCTCGAACCCGCGAATGGTCAGATTATCCGCCTCCACCTTCCAGGCAGCGCTGGTGAAAGGCTCAAGACGCGGCGCGCTCCCGGCCCGCGCGGCCACTTTTGCCATCAGTTGCTCGCCATAGGCCGCAACCGTTGCCACCAGATGTACATCATCCACCGCATGTTCCGCGATGTCCTGATCAAGCTCCCAGAGCGCACCATGCAATGCCAGTTGCCCGTTTTCGCTCAGAACTTCCTCGACCTCACCGACCTCGACAGTGACCTCCGACAGGTGGGACGACATCAAAACCGCCAGCGCATTGCCCAACACATGCAGCGAGATCAACGCCTCGGCTGCCAGCAATTCGCCAAACTCGGCCCTGCGCGCCGACGGCAAATCGCCGGCCAGATTGGCCCGCTTCAGATCGGCCAGCGCCGTGCGCTCGGCATAGGCCTCACAGACCGCAAGAGAAATCGCCAGAGCGCGACGCAGGGCGTGCATCACCTGAGCCTGCGCAGGCGAGACCAGTTCATCATCGCCATCCGCCGCCTCGATCCGCGCCAGAAGCTGCACGCCCCCACTGGGCTCGACCCGACGCGTCGCCAGGCCAGGCGTGGTCGAGCGAAACCGTCGCCGGGTCCCAAGTCCGGAGGATCGCTCCCGGGTTTCCACCACAGCCCTGCCGATCCGGGGCGCATGATCAAAGCCTTGCAACAGGATCAGCGCAACAGGGTAATGTTTCACAATATCCGCCTCGGGCAGCTCCATCAGATCAGACGTCAAACTCATCTCGAAATCCCGTTCTTCATCTTGCTTCAAATATCCCCGCCGGAGGCTCCCTCAGGCGACCCATATGCCTCACCTCAGTATCTCAGAACCCGCCCGCCCGCGCCGACGACAAACTTGCGCACATCCGCAAACCCGGGCGGGTTTGTTTCTGACAAGACCTGATAGGGACGCTGAGGAAGAATGATCGCACGTTCCGTCCGTGTTGCCCCGGTTTCCGCGCCGCGTCCGCCGAATGGATCCAGCAGAAACACCTCGCGCTCCACATTGGAAAACCAGCCCGTCCGTTCTTCGCGCACGCGCTCGCTCTGCAGCGTTTCAGCCGTCCAGGCCAGCGCCCAGTCCTGCCCCTCGGGTGCGCGGGCTTCGTCCAGAACCGCCCGCAAAGGGCCGGATTGATCCGTGAAGGCGCTCGAATACATCGGCCCCAGATGAAACCGTCGCAAGCGTTTGGGGTGCAGATCAGCGAAATCCTCGTCAAAACCCTGCGCGATCGTCACCAGCTTGAGCCCGCCCAGCGACTGCGCCATCAGATGCGCGTTGACCTCGGGCCATCGGCGTTCATCCTTGGGCAGGGCGACCTTGCCGGTGTCTTCCAGCTCCATCAGGTAGATCACCGGCAGATTGACCTGGCTGTCATAGACCGCCCAATGGATCAGGAACCTGCGGCGCCGCTCGTCAATATTGCCCTGCCACTGGCAGACGGGGTGGTTTTGCGCCCAAAACAGCTCTCCGCGCAGCAACTCCTCATAATAAAACCGCTGGCTCAGCGCGAATTGCAGCTTGGTGGGCAGTTCCTGATCCGAAATGATGACACGCGCCATCTGATCTTTCAGCTGCTCGGCCGTGGGCATGCCATCTAGATGCCCGCGGGCCTGCTGGGCGTCATTGGCCATCGTCAACAACTCGGCGATCATCGGAAAACCACTCTCGCGCCGGTCAATGGCAAGCGAGCCGAAGAACCGCCCGGTGTCACGCCCCACCAGCAGATATTTCATCGACAAGGCGCGAAACGTGAAGGTCAGCATCGTGCCATAGCGGGCAAGGATCTTTACCTCTTCGCGGCTTAATCCGTCATCTGCCTCCATGACCGCCGCGACACGGCCCAGATGCCCGGTGATCGCTTCGAACTTGCGAAAATACCGGCGCGACGCAAAGCGATCCGTCAGCCCGCTGGGGTCAACGCCCGTTTCACTCATCCCTGACTTTCGGTTTGCGCAATCGCGGCAACCACATCAGGCCAAGACCGATCGCACCCAGAACGATTCCCCCCAGTTCGACCTCACGCGGGAGCAGGTCGAAATAGGCACCGATCAACGAGGCGACCCACAAAGCAATCAATAGGAACGAGAGTTTCTGCATATTCATGATCCGTAGAGGTTCTTGTCATGTTTCTCGATGATCTTGGCAAAGCGCCGGGCAAAGCGTTCATCTGCCTTGGCTTTCGCCTCCAGCACATCGCGGGCAAAGACCATGTGATCTTCGTGCTTTTCCATCATCTCGGCCATTTTCTGATTGGTCGCCGTCCCGATGGCCGCCATGGCGGACTGCGCCTCCTGATCGGTTTTGACACCGATCTCATTGATGCGATGCGCCACGTCTTGTTGTTGCGCGGTTTTCAGCGACTTGGAGAGCGCGTCATATAGCACCACGCGCTGCTTGGTATCCGTCTGCAGCTTGTTGATCAGAACCATCTGAGTCGCCGCCTGGTTCTGCAAGCTGTCGACCCATGTCTTGCCCTTCTCGATATAGCGCTCCAGGGTTTGGGACCGGGCAAGTTTGACCTGCTCGTCCTGCACCATCTGATTGTACTGCGTGTTCAGCGCCGCAAGTTCGGTTTCAAGCTTGGTGCGCGCGGCGGCGTCCTGTTCGACCGAGATCTTGTTTTCCAGCGCTATGATCTTTGGATCCATGTCTTGAATATCGCGGCGCAGCGCTTCCAGTTCACCGACAACCGCCTCCCGCTCATCCAATGTCGCCGAGAGGTTGGTCTCGACCTTCACCTTCTCGCCTTCAAGCATCTCAAGCTGGCTTTGCAGCAAGGTCACAATCACATCCGACTTGGCGATCAGATCATGTAGCTTGTCGTCGATCGAGGCCGTGCGCATCCGTTCCTGACGCATGGATTCCGACTTGCCGCGGGAAAACACGCCGACAAAGCTCTCCCAACCGGTCTTCGAGCGCATCTCGTCAAAGTCTTTGGAAAACGCCTCGGTGACATCGTCCAGCCCCATGATCAACTCGGCGATATTGGCGTTCATCACATCCGTATGGGCGTGCACATCCTCAAGCGTTGCATTTTCGATATCTATCGCAGCATCCTCACCGGCCACGATCTTGGCCCGTGCCGCCTCGATACGTGCGGAAAGCTGCGCGATCTCGGCCTGAGTCTTGGCGACCTGCTCCTGCGACTCCTGAACCATTGCATCAAAATCGGCCATGAAATGCGAACCTCCAAAGAAACTGTTACTGTCCATATAGGTGATGTTAAGATCATTTACATCACCCGGTCTTTTGCTTTTGACAAACTGTTGCAAATGCAAAGAGCCATTGGAAGAGCAGAGTTGGAGCGCGCATCGCACTGACCTCACGCATGGCCGCGCAAGATCAGTGCATCAGATGCATGCGGGATCAGCCGACCACGTTGAACTCGGGCCCGTAGGGATAGCCGGTGATGTTCTCGTTCCCATCTTCGGTGATGACCAGAATATCGTGTTCACGATAGCCGCCAGCACCGGGTTGATCGTTGGCGATGGTCAGCATCGGCTCCATGGAAATCACCATGCCCGGCTGCAGGATCGTGTCGATATCTTCGCGCAGTTCCAGACCGGCCTCCCGGCCAAAATAGTGGCTGAGAACACCGAACGAATGTCCATATCCAAAGGTGCGGTATTGCAGCATGTCGCGTTCTTCGAAGAATGCGTTGATCTTATGGGTGACCTCGGCGCAGCTGACACCGGGCACCAGAAGGCTCATCCCGTATTCATGGGCGGCCACGTTGGCCTCCCAGACCTTCAGGGACGCCGCATCCACCTCGCCCACGAAGAGTGTGCGTTCCAGTGCCGTGTAGTACCCCGAGATCATAGGGAACGTGTTCAGCGACAGGATATCGCCCCGCTGCAGTTGGCGTGCAGTGACCGGGTTATGTGCACCGTCGGTGTTCAGCCCGGATTGAAACCACACCCATGTGTCGCGGTATTCGGCGTCCGGAAACCGCTTGGCGATCTCGGCTTCCATTGCATCCCGCCCGGCCATGGCAACGTCGATCTCGCGCGTGCCCACCTTGATCGCATCGCGGATCGCATAGCCGCCTGCATCGGCAACCTGCGCGCCTTGCCGGATCAAGGCTATTTCTGCGGGCGACTTGTGCATCCGCTGGCGCATGGTCGTTGGAGCGATATCCACGGTCACGGCGGGTTTGAGGAAATCCTCAAGCTTTTCGCGCTGCATGATGGTGAGATGATCACCCTCATAGCCCACTATCTTTCCTTCGCCGCAGACAGACAGGATCGCACGCCAGAAATTGTCACGCTGCCAGTCGGTATAGGTGATGTTGTCGCCATGACATCTGCGCCATGGCTGGCCTGCGTCGATGCCTGCACTGATGGTCACGCTCTCGGTTTCGGTCACGACCAGACCGTAAGGCCGTCCGAATGAGCAATAGAGAAATCCCGAGTAATAGGCGATGTTGTGCATGGAGGTGAAAACGGCCACCGAACACCCCGCATCCTCCATGCGCTGGCGCAATCCTTTGAGGCGGGCTTCATACTCAATTTCGGCGAATGGCAGCGTGGCCTTTTCACCATTGTGATAGCGATACATATCTGGGCGAGCGGTCATGTCAGACCCTCCTTTTCAGAAAGGTCCCGGCGTACAGGACAAGGGGAAAAAACCGTTGGAGCGACGCCATCGTTCCGGCCCGTGCAGATTGCCCGAACTCACGCGCCGGTCAAGAGGCGGCTCAAATCGCTATCGGCGTCAACCAGCGCATCAATCACATCAAAATGGTGTTTGCCTTGCGCGATATGGCATTCCACGGACCAGGCCTCGGCCAACCACCGCGCCTGATCAAGGAAAGCCGGACGCTCGTCACCACCGACCCACACCGTGACCGGCACATCCGGAACAGGCTGATGCACCGGGCTTTCCGCACGCGCCTCGGCTCCATCCATGCCGAAGACGTCATTCATCGAGGTCCGCAACAAAGGCTCAAGATCCGAGAGCGGAGAGATCGGAACAACCCGTGCGATTCTCTGGGCCACCGCGAAGGGCAGCATGCCCGGCTCAAGCATCCGCGCCACCAAATGCCCGCCCGCCGAATGCCCCGTCAGCGCCAACGGCCCCTCGGCGCGATCGGCCACTGCCGATACGGCGGCTGCGATCTGATTGGTGATCCCCGAAATCGCGATTTCCGGACAGAGCGTGTAGGATGGCATCGCCACCGACCATCCCTGCGCCAATGATCCTGCCGCCAGATGTGACCAATATGTCCGGTCGAATGCCTTCCAATAGCCACCATGCACAAAGACGACCGTACCCCGCGCTGCGTCAAGGGGGTGAAAGAGGTCGAACACTTCCCTTTCGCCCGCACCATAGCGCAGCCCGAGCTCGGCGCGCGCGCCCAGCGCGTCACGAAACTGAGCGGCCTTTGCCGCCCAACGCGGCGGATAGGCATCGGCACCGTCGATATAGGCCGAATTGGCATAGGCATCATCCAGTTCCACGCGCGTCTCTCCTGATCTGGCTCTGGACAAACCTATCTCCAACTGGTTTCCCTCTGCGAGTAAAATCTCGCGGAGGGAATGCCATGCTGGACGCCACAACCGATCTGAAATCGCTGCTCAAGGACCCAAGCCTTCTGGAAACCCGTGCCTATATCGGCGGCAAATGGGTGGATGGTGACAATGGCACATTTCCCGTCACGAACCCTGCGCGTGGCGACGTGGTCGCCGAAGTCGCCGATCTCTCGCGCGCGCAGGTGGCCGGTGCGATCGCTCAAGCCGAAGTCGCGCAGAAAGAATGGGCAAAGTGGACAGGCAAGGAACGCGCGGCTGTCATGCGAAAATGGTTCGATCTGATGATGGAGAACGCCGATGATCTGGGCACGATCCTGACTGCTGAGCAAGGCAAACCTCATGCCGAAGCCAAGGGCGAGATCGCTTACGGGGCCTCTTTCATCGAATTCTTCGGCGAGGAAGCCAAGCGCATTTATGGCGAGATGATTCCCGGCCACCAGCGTGACAAACGCATTATGGTCCTCAAACAGCCAATCGGCGTGGCAGCCTCGATCACTCCGTGGAACTTTCCGAATGCGATGATCACCCGCAAGGCCGCGCCAGCGCTGGCCGCGGGCTGTTCCTTTGTTGCGCGTCCCGCAGCCGAGACTCCGTTGAGTGCCATTGTCATGGGTGTTCTGGCCGAACGTGCGGGTATTCCCGCAGGCGTGTTCAATATCCTGCCCTCGTCGCGGTCTTCGGATATCGGCAAGGAATTCTGCGAAAACCCCGCCGTGCGCAAACTGACCTTTACCGGCTCGACCGAGGTTGGTCGCATTCTGCTGAAACAGGCGGCCGATCAGGTGATGAAATGCTCGATGGAGCTGGGAGGCAACGCCCCATTCATCGTCTTTGATGACGCGGATCTGGATGCTGCCGTCGAAGGCGCAATGCTGTGCAAATTCCGCAACAACGGTCAGACCTGCGTCTGCGCAAACCGCATTTATGTGCAGGCCGGCGTTTATGACGCCTTCGCCGCCAAGCTGAAAGTGGCTGTGGAAAAGCTGAACGTCGGGGATGGCCTCAGCGACGGTATCACCACGGGTCCGCTGATCAATCAGGACGCGATCGACAAGGTCCTTGAGCATCTGGGCGACGTCACAGCGAAAGGCGGCGCAATTCTGACCGGCGGTTCGGCACATGCTTTGGGCGGCAATTTCTTCCAGCCTACAGTGGTCACCGGTGTCACTCAGGACATGAAAGTCGCGCAGGAGGAAACCTTCGGCCCTCTTGCCCCTCTCTTCAAGTTCGACAATGAGGACGAGGTGATCGCAATGGCAAATGACACGATCTTCGGCCTTGCTGCCTATTTCTATGCCAAGGATCTCAGCCGCGTCTACAAAGTGGCCGAAGCTCTGGAATACGGCATTGTCGGTGTGAACACAGGCATCATCTCGACAGAAGTCGCCCCCTTTGGCGGCATCAAGCAATCCGGCCTTGGCCGAGAAGGCAGCCATCATGGCATCGAAGACTACCTGGAAATGAAGTATGTCTGCATGTCGGTGTAATGCAGCGGCCGTTTGACGGACGTCGGATACACATCCGGCGTCCTGATCAACCGCAACCGGCAGGCACAGCTACCCGTCTTCGCTTCCAAACCCGACCGGCGCTCCGATCGCCGACCGTTCGCGTCGCAACCCTGCGCCCTCAAGTCATCTTGGGGGCGTTTTCATTCGGACCCACGCCATGACCATCGCACGCAGTCCACGCCTGATCACCCTGATCCTGATGACAGCCGCCACAACCCTGTCCGTGAACATGTTTCTGCCCTCGCTGCCTGCAATCGCCGAGGCGTTCGACATCAGCTACGGCACTGTAACCCTGTCGATTGGCGGCTATCTGGCGATGACGGCTGTCCTTGCATTGATCATCGGACCTCTGTCAGACCGGATCGGTCGCCGCCCCACCGCGATCTTTGCCGTCACCGGGTTTCTGCTGGCCTCTCTGGGCTGCGTTCTGGCACAGAATTGGGCGATGTTCCTGGCCTGTCGTCTTGCCCAAGGCGTCATGGTGTCCGGCTATATCCTGGCCAGCGCCATCGTGCGCGACACCCGCGATCAAACGGAATCGGCCAGTCTTTTGGGCTATATCGCAGGCTCCATGGCCATCGCGCCGCTGCTTGGGCCCATGCTGGGCGGGCTGTTGCAGGATATGTTCGGCTGGCGCGCCAACTTCATGCTATATGCTGTGCTTGCCGCCCTGCTGTTGATCGCCATCGTGCTGGACCTGTCGGAAACACGAAAACTCTCGGGCACAGCGCGACCGGGCCCGGGGCCCTTGCTGCGCGCGCCGCAATTCTGGGCCTATGCGCTGACTGTGGCGCTTTCGACCTGTGCGTTTTACGCCTTTCTGGCCGGTGTTCCGATCGTTGCGGCCCAAACCTATGGGCTGAGCGGAACAACACTTGGAATAGGATTGGGAAGCATCACGGCGGGCTTTATGGTCGGCAGCTTTGCCGGAGCGCGTCTGGGTCCACGCTTTGGGCCGGATCGCATCATGCTGGTGGGGCGCATGATCTCGATCACCGGCCTCGGTGCCGGCCTGATCGCCACGATGACACTGCCCGCAACGCCGCTTGCGCTGTTTGGCTTCACCATCTTCATAGGTATCGGCAACGGTTTCACCACGCCCACAGCCAACGCAGGCGCAATGAGCGTGGACCCAAGCCTTGCGGGCTCGGCTTCGGGGTTCACCGGAGCCCTGACAGTGGGGCTCGGCGCTGTGGCCACAACGTCGATGGGTGTGATCATGACGGCAGCACCGACGCCCGAGACCCTGCTCAAAGCTCTTCTGGCCATCAAACTGGCCAGCCTTGTCAGCGCCTGGATCGCCTGGCGCGGCAAGGCTGTTTGACCGGGGACAGGACTTGCAGAGCAGAGGCCGCCCACATCAGGGGCAAAGCCCCGGAACGGCAAACGGCCCAAAGCTTGCGCTTTGAGCCGCCAAACCAAGACCCGAGGGAACGGCTTAGTTTACGCTGCCTTCGATGGCTTTCGCAGCACCAGAAATTTCGATACGGCGCGGTTTGAGTGCTTCGGGCACTTCGCGCTTGAGGTCGATATGCAGCATCCCATCTTCATGCGCTGCACCGGTGACATGCACATGATCGGCAAGCTGGAACTTCCGTTCGAACGCGCGGGTGGCGATACCACGGTGCAGAAAGGCGCGCTCGCCATCCTCATCCGCTTTGCGGCCCGAAACAATCAGGCTCTGCTCACGCACTTCGACGTTCAGTTCGACATCCGAAAAGCCCGCAACCGCGATCGAAATGCGATAGGCATCATCGGCAGTCTTTTCAATGTTGTAAGGGGGGTACGTGGACTGGCTGACATCATTGGTCAGAACCCGGTCCATCAGGTCGGCGATCTGATCGAATCCGACAGTTGCACGGTACAGGGGTGCAAGATCAAAACTACGCATGGTCTATATCCTCATCTATGAGCGATTGACGTGTATGTGCCCTCCGGAACGGACGGGCGGTTGGTAAAGGCGAGACCCGAATTTGGCATCCCGCTGCACCCGACATAGGAAGCCATCAAAGAGGGTTCAAGACCCGCCCGGACGCACGAATTTGGCACCAGACGAGGCGCGCCCGTCTCCGGCACCCAAGCGGCGCACTCCGGGGAATGAAGGCGATGCACCCTGACGGCGCAGATCGGCTTTCAATCCGGCCACGACATCGGGAAGCGCCATGCCCACTGAGACCAATGTGCCATCCAGACGCACACCGCCGGAAATGATCGACACGATACGCCCACGCGTCCCGTTGCTGACAAAGACGGGCGCACCGGACGAGCCGAAACTCACATTGCAATCAAACGCCATCAGCGGCGGTTGCTGGGCAACGATGCGACAGCTGCGCTGGCGCGACAATGCCTCGGCCCGCCCTTCAGCATAGGACGTCACGCTGATCTCGCTGCCCTCTACAGCACCCTGATGCAGGATGAATGGATCGGCATCTGTCGATGTGATCGGCGTGCTCAGACGCAAGAGCGCGACATCATGGGGCACATTGTCCATGCTCATCCCGGCTTGGCGCTGATAGGCATCCGGCACGGCAAAGGCCACAACGTCGCGCTGCGCAATCGCGACGCCGTCGCGCAATCCGGCACGAAAGGTCAGCTCGCCCGGCTGGCGCAAACGCATTCCATCAAATACGCAATGGGCGGCCGTCAGAACCAGATCCGATGCAATCAGCGTTGCGGTGCAGAAACCGCCTTGTGCCGTATCAAGACGGCCAACGGCTTCCCATCCCAACAGATCATCGCGATCACTCAGGCGGCGCAATCCATCTGACTGCGCAATGGCCAGATCTGCGCAAAACAGCGCAAGAACCCCGGCGACAAGCGCGCGCATTCTCATGGCTTGACGAATTTGGCGCCTGTGTCGCGGCGCTGACCATTCACCGTTACTCTGCCGATGCGCGGGGCAGCCGCAATGCCATAGCCACCGCCATTGGCCAGATCGGCAATCAGCAGGGCCAATGGCTCCTGCAATGACGTTCCAAGCGATACGTTTTGCCCGTTCACCTCTGCCTTGGCCGATACAACTGACACGATTTGCGGCTTGCCACCCTCGAATGAAAAGACAGGTGACCCTGAGGAGCCGAAATCGACATTGCATGACATCACCAGAACCCCTGCCTGCCGCGCCATCACCCGGCAGAGTTCTTGCAGGGCCGGTGCTTCGGATCGATCATGGGCATAAGAGACGACTCCGATCTCGTCACCCTTGCGGGGGCGTTGTGCCGTTTCAAACGGAACCACCGAGGTATTGCGAATGGGGTGCTGCAACTCCAGCAGAGCAACGTCATAGCGCACGCCCTCGGGCGAAACGCTGCCGTCGAAATTATAGTCCGGGTGGACGACCGCACGACGCACATCGCGATATGCCGAGGCACGCCCATTTCGCCATCCGGCCATGAACTGGATGCTTGCCGGATCGACCCGCGCCCTGGTCTGTTTGTCAAAGAGGCAATGCGCGGCCGTCAGAACCAGATCGGGAGCGATCAGCGCCCCGGTGCAAAATCCTTTGCCATCTATGTCAAGGCGCCCCACAGCATCCCAACCGCGACCCGCGTCGCTGGTATCAAGGCTTTTCAGACGCGCATCCTGCGCGGATGCGGGCATCCCCACAACCAGACAGGCAACTGCCAAAAGCCACTTTCCCAAAGCCATCCACGCCTCCATGTTGCTCAACGGCTAACAAGCGGCTGCGGCTAAAATGGGGCGATCAGAGGGCTATCGCAGGATGGGGACCTCAAGCGGACGTTTTCCGTCTGCGGTCAGGGCCGGCGGTTGCGGTCCGCCCGTTGCCCAATCCAGCAATTCCACCGTATGCACGATTGGCACTCCGGTCCCTGATCCGATCTGCATCATGCAACCGATGTTGCCAGCGGCAATGATATCGGGGTTCTTGGCTTCCAAGGTCTCGATCTTGCGCGCCTTGAGCTGTTTGGAAATCTCGGGCTGCATCAGGTTGTAGGTGCCTGCACTGCCGCAACACAGATGGCTGTCGCGCGGCTCGACCACCGTGAATCCTGCGCGTTTCAGCAAGTCTTTGGGGAAGGTTTTGATCTGCTGGCCATGCTGCAGAGAACAGGCCGCATGATAGGCCACCGTCAACGTCTTCTTGTCACCTTCTGGCAGGTCAAGCTTCATCAACAATTCGCTGATATCCATAGCCAGTTCCGAGACCCGCGCGGCATCCTTGGCCAGCGGCTCATTTCGGAACATATGCCCGTAATCCTTCACGGTCGTGCCACAACCGCTGGTATTGATCACGATGGCATCAAGACCCGCCCCATCCATCTCACCAGCCCAGGCCGTGATGTTCCTGGCAGCGGTCGCATGGCTTTGCGCAGTCTTGCCCATGTGATGCGTCAGCGCCCCGCAACAGCCAGCACCCTGCGCCACCACAACCTCGCAACCCAGACGCGTCAGCAGACGGATCGTGGCATCATTGATATCCGTATTCAGCGCTTTTTGCGCGCAGCCCGTCATCAGCGCCACACGCATCTTCTTTTCGCTCTGGGGCGCAAAGCTTTGCGGATCATCATTGCGCGACACGGGAGGGATGGTCTTGGGAGCCATCTCGAGCATCGCCTTGAGCCGCGCATCCGGCATCAGACGGGCAAAGGGGCGACCGATCTTTGCGCCCAGCAAGGCGACGCGAAAGCGCATCGGATAGGGCAGGATATGCGCGAGAATCCAACGCAACACGCGGTCTGACAAGGGGCGCTTGTAGCGCTCTTCGATGTACTCGCGCGCATGATCGACCAGGTGCATGTAATGCACGCCCGACGGGCAGGTCGTCATGCAGGCAAGACACGACAGACAGCGGTCGATATGCGTGACCGTCTTTTCATCCGGCTCGCGGTTGTTCTCGAGCATGTCCTTGATCAGATAAATCCTGCCTCGAGGACTGTCCAACTCGTCTCCCAGCACCTGATAGGTGGGACATGTGGCGGTGCAAAAGCCGCAATGCACACAGCTGCGCAGTATCTCGTTGGATCGCGCAATTGCGGGATCCTTGAGTTGAATATCCGTGAATTCCGTTTTCATCTAACCTGCAACCGCCCGTGCAATCAAAAGTCCAAACCAGGGTATCGTAGCCCCCACGGCGGCCATCGCCGCTGTCCAGCGTCGCGCACCGGGTGAGCCGATCATCAGGCGCAGCACGTGCCCCATGAGCGCCATTGACGACACCCAAGCCCCCCAGAGCATCGCCGCTGCCAGACTGCCCGGCGCTCCCAGCATCGTGGCACCGATGGACAATACCACCATGGCCATCGTCAAAATGCCCAAACGGCGCACCGCAGCCACGCTGGCCTGAGGCCGCATCAACCAGAGCACGATGCAAGGCCCGCCGACAAACACGACCGCATAGGTCAATATCCAGGCAAATGTCATGGTTTGGCCCCTTCCCGCTGTTGCATCATCACCATCACAGGAGAGCTAGAAACAAGACACCCAACAGCGCCGAAAGCACCAGGTAAAGTATCGTGAAAACACCGCGCGCCGCCCAGACGCGCTCGAACCGTCCAAGATAGAGGTGATAGAACATCCCTGCGATCGACGCCGAAATCAGGCCTGTGGCAATCGCCGCCAGACTGAGTGGCGTGATGCCGAAAAGGGGCGCGTCGCGCAAGATCGCAAGAAACACAAGACCACCCGCCAGCGCCATGATGCACTGCGCAATCAGCGCTCCACGGGGGCGATCAGACATGAGCGCCAGCCCGCCAAAGACACTGGCAGAGATCACAGCCACGGGGAGTGCTTCCATCCACATAATTCTCTCCATCATGCTGTGTTCATCAATCCAGCATTCAGCATGCCGCGCGGATCAAATCGCGCGCGCAAACCTGCACCTATCGCCGCCAAGGGCGCGGGTTCCGGGTGGAACATGCCCAGCGCATCGCGGGTTTCATCATCCGCTCGCACGATGGTGGCATGGCCGGACAGGTCACCCAGTCTTGCCCGCAGATCAGATCCCGCCGGAAGCAGCAGCCAGACCAGCCCCCCGCCCCAATCATAGATCGCGTCCGTTGGCCCGATCCGTGCAACCAGTTCAGGCGCATCCGAGGGCTTGACCGACACGCGCCAGACATCCCCATCAACCCCGTGGAAAGGCACAGCGTCGCGCACCTCGACCCAGAGGGTAGCTGACACCTCGCGACCGGTCTTGAGGGAGATCTCTCCGAAGCCGGACAGAAGTTTGGTCAATTCACTCACGCGATAGGCGACGGAGGCCTCGAAGCCTTCCACGCGGACCAGAGTCTGACCCTGTTTGGGCAAATGCGCCGCACCTGTCACATCGAACGGAGACCCCAGCGCCACCGACAGCGCACGAACGGCCTGCACATCATTCGCGCCAGAGACCACAACTGTGGTTTCGGTCTCGGGTTGCGGCAATACCTTCAGAGAGACCTCGCTCAGAACGCCCAATGTCCCGCGCGCGCCGCACTGCAGTTTTACCAGATCATAGCCGGTGACATTCTTCATCACCCGGCCACCATTCTTGATGATCTGCCCGGCGCCATCGACATAGCGCACGCCCAGCGCGAAATCCCGGCAGGCACCGCATTGAATCCGGCGTGGACCCGAGACATTGGCCGCGACAACGCCGCCGATCGTCGGCTCTCCCGTGGTGCCAAGAAGACCACGATGATCCATCGGCTCAAAGGCCAGTCGCTGGTTTTCAGCCGCCAAAGTTGCTTCGATCTCGGCAACAGGCGTGCCCGCCTGCGCCACAAGGGTCAGCGCACCCGGTTCATAAAGGGTAATGCCATTCAGACCGGAGGTCGTCAGCAACTGGCCATCGGGCGTCATGCCGCGCGTGCCGCCACCCTGAACGGCGAGGGGCGCGGACGCTGTGGCCACCATATCGGCCAGTTCGGCCTCGCTCTCGGGTCTCATGATTTTCAACTTACTGTCTTTCTCCGAAGAAAAGGCGCGCCATATGGTGGCGCTATTCGGCGGCCATGGCCTGCATGCGCCGCGCGTCAGAGCTTTGCAGCGGGAACACTTTAGCCGGGTTCAACAGCCAGCTTGGATCGAACACATCCTTCACCGCCATCTGCGCTTCGAGATCTGCGGCGGTGTATTGCACCAACATCAAATCGCGCTTTTCGATACCTACGCCATGTTCGCCTGTCAGACAGCCGCCGGCCTCGACACAGAGTTTCAGGATCTCGGCCCCAAAGGCTTCGCAGGTTTCCAGATCGCCGGGCTTGTTGGCATCAAACAGGATCAACGGATGCATATTGCCATCTCCGGCATGGAAGACATTGGCGACATCCAGCCCGAACTCCTTGGACATCTCGCCAATTCGACGCAGCACATAAGGCAAGGACGACACGGGAATCGTACCATCCAGACACATATAGTCGTTGATCTGCCCCATAGCGCCAAAGGCGCTTTTGCGACCCAACCAGATACGCCCGGCTTCTTCGGCGTCCTGTGCCTCGCGCAGTTCCACCGGATTATGCTTGGAGGCGATCTGCTTGATCAGGCCAAGCTGCATGTCAATCTCGGCATCCGAACCTTCGACCTCGACGATCAACAACGCTTCGCACATCGGATAGCCCGCCTTGGCAAAGGCTTCGCAGGCTTCGATGCAGGGGCGATCCATGAATTCGATGGCGACAGGTAACACGCCGGCCTTGATGATGTCCGACACCACCGCGCCAGCGGTTTCATTGTCGTCATAGCCCATGAGCACGGGGCGCGCGCCCTCGGGCTTGCGCAATATCCGCAGCGTCGCCTCTGTCACGACACCCAACTGCCCTTCGCTGCCGCAGATCAGTCCCAAGAGGTCCAGGCCGCTCGCATCCAGATGTGCGCCACCGACCTCGACGATGGTTCCATCCATCATCACCATGGTGACACCCAAGAGGTTGTTCGTGGTCACACCGTATTTGAGGCAATGCGCGCCACCGGAATTCATCGCAATGTTGCCTGCAATCGCACAGGCCAACTGACTGGAAGGATCGGGGGCGTAAAAGAAGTCCTGTTCCTCCACGGCACCGGTCACGCTCAGATTGGTACGGCCCGTCTGCACCCGGATGATGCGGTTCTCGTAATCCGTCTCAAGAACGTCGTTCATCCGCGCCACGCCCAGAATGACACAATCTGCCGTGGGCAAAGCCCCACCGGCCAGCGATGTTCCCGACCCGCGCGGGACGACCGGCACGCCCTCCTGATGGCAGATGCGCAAGACGTCCGATACTTCCTGCGTCGTCGTCGGCAGCACTGCAACCATCGGCGCGCATTTGTACGCGGTCAGCGCATCGCATTCATAAGCGCGCGTCTCGGACTCTTCATGGATCACAGCGCCCTTGGGCAACACGGCCTCAAGCCGTTCAACCACACGGGATTTGCGCGCAAGAATCGCGGGGTTCGGGATGGGCATTTCCATGAGCATCTCCCTTCAGAGCGCGTTTTGGTAAAAAGATATGACCAATGTATGGATGTAGCAAGCAGATTCGCCCATGCACAGGAACGTGAAATGGTCGCAGCTCGTATCTGCCCTAGGATCGGGGAATGAAACATCTGCTGATCCCCCTCCTGTTCGCCAGCCCCGCCCTTGCCGATCCACCGGCGATAGACAAGGTCATCGCCACGCAAACGGGCACGACATGGCGTTTCGATGTCACGATCAGCCACCCGGATACCGGCTGGGATCACTATGCCGATGGCTGGCGCGTGCTGGATATGCAGGGCAATGAACTGGGACTGCGTGTGCTTTTTCACCCGCATGTCGAAGAACAGCCCTTTACCCGCTCTTTGTCTGGCGTTGCGATCCCGGACGGCACAAGACAGGTGCAGATCGAGGCGCGCTGTTCAGTGGATGGCTGGAGCACGAAGACATCTGTCACCCTCCCCTGAAGCCTTCGGCGGCTGCCGGGATGGACGCGCAGGATCACGTCTGAATGCCCATGTCGCAGATTGTGCAAAGTACCGGTGCCCCGAACGCCTGTCGTTATTCCCGGTGATAGGGGCTTCCGGCAAGGATCGAGGCGGCGCGATAGAGCTGCTCGCTCAGCATCACGCGGGCCATCATATGCGGCCAGACCATCTTGCCAAAGCTCAGGCTGTGATCAGCCTCGGCGCGAAGTGCGGGTGCAATCCCGTCCGCCCCGCCAATCACAAAGGCCAGATCGGACCGGCCGGCGTCGCGCCATTTGGCAAGGACCGCTGCAAAATCCGGTGACGTCATGACGGCCCCGCGTTCATCAAGCGCGCACAACACCGCGCCTTTGGGCACAGCCGCGCGCAACAGACCTGCCTCGGCTGACATGCCGCCACCCTTGCGATCTTCGACCTCGGTCAGGGTCAGTGGCCCAAGCCCCAGCCCCCGGCCCGTCCGGTCAAACCGCGTCGCATAATCGTCTATCAGGGTTTTTTCCGGCCCAGAGCGTAACCGCCCGACCGCACAGATATGAATCCGCATATCATTCCTCTCCCGTTCAGGGACGGGAGCAGGACCTGCTTAATTGGCCTGAGCCGCCGCAGGCACCCACATCTTCTCAAGCTGATAGAACTCGCGCACTTCGGGGCGAAAGATGTGTACGATCACGTCGCCTGTATCAATAAGCACCCAATCGCCAGTGTCCTTGCCTTCGACACGCGACAAACGGCCAAAGTCAGACTTGAGCTTTTCGACGAGTTTCTCGGCCAGCGCCGCCACCTGCCGTGTCGAGCGACCCGAGCAAATGACCATGTAGTCGCCAATAGCCGTCTTTCCTCGAAGATCTATCTCAACGATATCCTCGGCCTTGTCGCTTGCGAGTTGAGTAACAATTGCGGCCAACAGCTCTTCGCTGGTGGTCTCATTGAAGCCTGCACCCGTATGTGCGGCCCCGTCATCAGCGGCCTGTGCCGCCTCTGCATGGATCGACAGAACAATGTCCTCCTTTGATGCGCATCGGGATCATCCCGCGCAGTCCACGACATTAAACTAGCAAGCCTGAGACGACATTTCAATCAAACAGCTTGTACAGTTTCCACAACGTCGCCAATCGGGCAGTTTTGTTGCCTAAAGCGACACCGACCTTTAAGTTTTCTCGTCTGGAATGATCTTCCCGGAGGATGTCGCCATGCCACGCTGGGTGGTCTTGGGTCTAACACTGGCAATTGGCGGGCTGTTTCTTGGCTCTGAAAAGGCGCAGTCACAGCCCATCGACAGTTGGCATTATATCGACGCGGACAGCGTTCTGCATACAGAACGGGTTGATGGTCTGCATGGCGCAGGTGTCATCCAAAGCGATCAGATTTTCGCAATGCTCTATCTGGGGTTACCGGAGGGCAACGGTGTCGTGTCCGTTGTGCTGCCCACATTGACAGCGATGCCGACATTGTCCTCGACGCTGATTGCGCCCAATGGTCAGCGTTTCGTGCGGGTTCTTGAAGAATCCGAGCTGGATGTCTCGCAAGTGAGCGATACGAGCTATGCCTATTCGTTTTCGATCACGTCGGTGGACGTGGCTCTCTACAAATCCGCGCGCAGCTGGGAATTGTCGCAAGGGGAGTCGCGCTGGACGGTCACCCTTGCAGGTAGTCGCCGCGCCATCGAAGAAGCTGAAACAGAACACAGGCACCAGTTCAAG
Organism: Aestuariivita sp.; assembly: GCF_049276915.1. Classification (NCBI taxonomy): domain Bacteria; kingdom Pseudomonadati; phylum Pseudomonadota; class Alphaproteobacteria; order Rhodobacterales; family Paracoccaceae; genus Aestuariivita; species Aestuariivita sp. The sequence continues at coordinate 28,397 of NZ_JBASXK010000158.1, forward strand.
AAAATGTCCGAGACACGGCCAACAACAGCGGCCGTTCAGTCCAGGACAGGAAACTAATCCGGTTCCAGCCCCGGCGTAGGAGCATCCGTGAGCATCCGCACTTCGCGTTGCGGGAAGGGAATGGAAATCCCGTGCTCCTGAAACGCATCCCACAATGCCAGATAGAAGTTGCCGCGAATATTGGTCAGACCCTGTGTCGGATCACGGATCCAGAACCGCAGGATATAGTCCACACTGCTATCGCCGAAACCGACGATGTGACACACCGGGGCATGCGGCGGTGCCAGCACCCGCTCCACGCCTTGCGCGGCCTGAACGGCAAGGCGACGCACCGCGTGAGGATCATCCTGATAGGAGGTGCCAAAATGCACATCGAGCCGAACGAAATCATTCGAATGAGACCAGTTCACCACCTGCCCGGTAATCAGATCTTCGTTCGGGATCAGATATTCGGTCCCATCACGCGTCACCACGCTGGCATAGCGCCCGCCCAAAGTCTCGATCCAGCCAAACGTGTCACCGATCGAAATCACGTCTCCGGGCTTGATCGATCTGTCCAGCAAGATGATCACGCCCGAGACCAGGTTGGAGACCACCTTCTGGAGGCCAAAGCCGATGCCAACCCCAATTGCACCGGAAAGCACCGCCAGCCCGGTGAGATCAAATCCGATGGCCTGCACGGTGAAGATGACCGCCGCACCATAGACAATCACCTGGACCGCCTTGACCGCCAGCACCTGAATAGAGGGCGACAGATCCTGATTGCGTCGGATCATGCTGGCCAGCATCTGCGATACAAGCCGCGCTGCGGTCATCAATGCGGCGATCAGGACCAACCCAAGCAGGACCATACTCGCAGAAATCCGCAAGGATCCCACGGTCAGTGCAATACTGTCCAGAAAAGATGAGAACTCGTCCAGCAGTCCGAGGTAATAGAGCGTCGCGTAGATCCAGACGAACCATTTCAGCACACGGCGCAGGAACGGATTGGAGACCAGCGTCACCGCAAAGGCAATGAACAACCAAGCGGTGGAAAGGGTCGCTGCCAGCCCTACGAAATAGCTGCGCGAGGGCCAGGTCAGTTCCTGCATGGTCAGGTAGGTCACCCAGGAAAAAGCAGTAAAGAAAAGCAGTGTGCTGCGCCGACGCAGCTGTACCAGAATCCGAAGGTGCCATTTGGCCCAGCCCTCGCGTGAGCGCGCCCAGGTCTCGATATGGGGATCGGTGAGATAGCGCATGACCCAGGCAGCCGCCAGCAGCGCAAGAACGATCAGAAACTGGTTCTGCCGCCAACCTGGTGTGATCAGACTTTCGACCGCGAACGACACATCGTTCCAAACGGACAAGCCTATCTCGCTCAGGCTTTGCGGTTCAAAATTTTCCTGCTGGTCCATACCACCCTCTGGTGGTCAAACTGCCCGCAATCGGCAGATCAAACAACTCAAGAAAGCGAGGCGTCAGCGCTGAAAGACAGGTACGGTCACGGGCAGATCAAGATTTGACCCATAAAAGGGATCACCCGCCGAAACGGCGTGCACACCCAGCGCCAGAAGGACGATGGACAAGATCATGAGGACCAAAAGGGGCGCTGCGGAGTGTTCCATGATAGATTTACGCTACACCTACGGGGTTGGATCACTGCCCAAACAGATTTTTTTAACCAGGATGCGTGGCAGGGCGCGGCGCGCCCACCCCTTGCCTCGACTCGCACAAAGCCTTAAGCGCGAAATGATGAAACGTGTTTTTGATATGGATGACCGCGCACGACTGCGCGAACGCTTTTTCGGCGCCAGCCATACCGTGATAGCGCGCCTATAGGGCGCTCATCTATCTGCCCGACCCTTCTTGCAGCTTCACAAACAGGGAGAGACCCATGTCCCCCAAGACACTCTATGACAAAATCTGGGATGCCCATGTCGCGCACGAAGCCGACGATGGTACCTGCCTTCTTTATATTGACCGCCACCTGGTCCACGAGGTGACCTCGCCGCAGGCTTTTGAAGGTCTTCGCATGACCGGCCGCCAGGTTCGCTCGCCCGAGCGCACGATCGCGGTGCCCGATCACAACGTGCCGACAACGCCCGACCGTTTGAACGGCATCGAAAACGAGGAAAGCCGCATTCAGGTCGAGGCGCTGGAAAAGAACGCCGCTGATTTCGGCCTGATGCATTATTACCCGGTGTCTGACATCCGTCAGGGCATCGTGCATATCGTTGGCCCCGAACAAGGCTGGACCCTGCCGGGCATGACCGTGGTCTGCGGCGACAGCCATACAGCCACCCACGGTGCATTTGGTGCCTTGGCTCATGGTATCGGCACCTCGGAAGTGGAACACGTTCTGGCCACGCAAACGCTGATCCAGAAAAAGTCCAAGAACATGAAGGTCGAGATCACCGGCAAACTGCGCCCGGGTGTAACGGCCAAGGACATCACCCTGTCTGTCATCGGTGAAACCGGAACCGCGGGCGGCACCGGCTATGTGATCGAATACTGTGGAGAAGCAATCCGGGATCTGTCCATGGAAGGCCGCATGACCGTGTGCAACATGGCCATCGAAGGAGGCGCGCGCGCTGGCCTCATCGCCCCGGACGAAACCACATATGAATATGTCAAAGGTCGCCCCCACGCCCCCAAGGGTGCGCAATGGGAAGCGGCTCTGGCATGGTGGAAGACGCTTTATTCCGACGATGATGCCCATTGGGACAAAGTCATCACAATCAAAGGCGAAGACATCGCACCGGTTGTCACCTGGGGCACCTCGCCCGAGGACGTACTGCCCATCACCGGAGTCGTGCCATCGGCTGACAGCTTTGAAGGCGGCAAGGTCAACGCGGCGCAACGCTCGCTTGACTATATGGGCCTCAAACCCGGCACTCCACTGAGCGAGATCGAGATCGATACGGTCTTTATCGGATCCTGCACCAATGGCCGGATCGAGGATTTGCGCGCGGCGGCCGAAATCCTCAAAGGCAAGAAGATCAAGGATGGCATCCGCGCCATGGTGGTACCCGGTTCGGGACTCGTCCGTCTTCAGGCCGAAGAAGAAGGTCTGGCCGATATCTTCAAGGACGCCGGATTTGAATGGCGCCTTGCAGGGTGTTCGATGTGTCTGGCGATGAACCCGGACCAGCTTGAACCGGGCGAGCGCTGCGCGGCCACGTCAAACCGCAACTTCGAAGGCCGCCAGGGCCGCGGTGGGCGCACACATCTGATGTCACCGGCAATGGCGGCCGCCGCGGCCGTGACCGGACGTTTGACCGATGTGCGCGAACTGATGTAACCCGGCTATAGTCTGGGACGGCAAAAAGGAGAGCGTGACATGAAAGACTGGCTGAAATTCGTTGTCCTCGGTGGCCTTTCGGTCGCATTCGGCGTCTTTGTTCTGGGGGCACCTGTTGTCGCCTCCCTGGCGGTTACCACACTCACCGGAATTCTGTTTCTGGTGATGGGCGGCCTGCAGGTTGCCGGTGGCATCTCTGGCGAGGGCCTTGCCCAAAAGGTATTCGGCATTGCAATGGGTCTGGTGATGCTCTTCCTTGGGTGGTCCTTTGTGGCCCATCCTCTGGAAGGGACGATCTCGCTGGCGCTGATGGTCATGTTCCTGCTGATGGCAAGCGGCATTGTCCGGCTTGTCTTTTCCTGGCGGATGCGCAGCACAACTTACTTTTGGCCAATGCTGATCTCTGGCGCGGTATCAGTTCTGCTTGCGGCCTACATCTGGGTCAATTTCGACACGGCTTCGGTTTCGATCCTGGGCATCATGCTGGGCATCGAATTGCTGTTTAATGGTTGGGGCCTGATCATTCTGGGCTTGTTCCTGCGCAAGGCCCCGGTTGCAAAATAAAGGCGGGGTCGACCCGTTACTCTGATCAAGGACATCGACTGATGGACAAATTCACCACCCTCACCGGCATTGCCGCACCTATGCCAATGGTCAATATCGACACCGACATGATCATTCCCAAACAGTTCCTCAAGACGATCAAGCGCTCTGGCCTTGGCGTGAACCTCTTTGACGAGATGCGCTATGATCAGGAGGGCAACGAAAGGCCCGAGTTCGTTCTGAACCAGCCGCAGTATCGTCAGGCGGAAATTCTGGTTGCCGGAGACAACTTTGGCTGCGGATCATCGCGTGAACATGCGCCTTGGGCGATCAAGGATTTTGGTATCCGCTGCGTCATTGCACCGTCTTTTGCCGATATCTTTTACAACAACTGTTTCAAGAACGGCATCCTGCCCATTGCCCTTCCCAAAGAGGTTGTCGATGTTCTGATGAAGGACGCTCAGAAAGGGGCCAATGCCCGTATCAGCGTCGACCTTGAGGCACAGACAGTGACCACATCGGACGGCGAAACCTTTTCGTTCGAACTGGACAGCTTCAAGAAGCACTGTCTGCTGAACGGTCTGGACGATATTGGCCTGACAATGGAGAAAGCCGACTCGATCGGCACTTTCGAATCCCAGATCGCTCAGCAGCGCCCGTGGGTCTGAGGCCGATCGGCTTTGTGGGTCCCGCAGCGCATGGCGCTTTGGGGCCCGGCCACAAGTGTTAACATTACCCTGAGGGCGCGTAGCCCCCTGACAACATCACCCCACAAGATGTTGTGTTTGAACGGTTTCCCTCCCACCGTTCTGCCAATTTTGATGCAAAGACGCACCAGTTTCTCCATAAACCTGCCCTAATTTCAGAGCCTGATGTATGGGCAGTTGAGCAGTTATTCGAAACACGGCACAAATGTGTCGAAATTGAGGCAAGCCGCTATAGCGCGGCATCAAAATGGGAAAGGGCGCGGCAAAGTACCGGGTCTGTCCAGTTTGAAGAGGAGCGGAGTGTGATTTCAAGAATCACCGGAGCATTGATGCGTGCGGCCCTGGTGGCAGCCACGGTAGTGACACCGTCGCTATTGTTATCCGGCTCGGGAACGGGTGCGCCTGAATTTGTGATCTTTGTCACTCTGATCGCTGCGATTTTCATTTTTTCCGAATACACGACCGTCTTCCCTTCGATCCTGGAGTTCCGCGACGCGCCGCCGCTGAACCGACTGCGTTTTCTGGCCCTTTCATCAACCGTTGTCTGCCTGACGCTGCTGGCAAAGAACGCCACCGATCCCACGCAAACCACACTCTGGATGTCCCAGATCGGAACGTCGATCGGGCACTCTCTGGATTTCCCCTATTCTCCTGTGCGCCTACTTGTTCTGATGATGCCGCCGGATGCGCCCATGGCCCTGACCGATGGCGTGCGCATGTCTGCTGGAGTGGCCTATCTGATCTCGCTGGTTGCGATCATCACATTCATCCTGACCATCCGCGTAAAGGGCTGGCCCACGCGAAACGGGGCCTTCAACGTCTGGACGAACATGCCCTTGTTTGATCCGACGACGGGCGGAGATGTGGTGGACCGGCTCTATAGCGATGCGCGGTTCAACGTGATCCTTGGCGTGCTGTTGCCCTTCATCATCCCCGCAGTCGCGAAACTGGCGTCAGAGTTGATCGACCCGATTTCGCTGAGTGATCCCGTTGTACTGATCTGGACGGTCTGCGCATGGGCATTCCTGCCCGCCAGCATGATCATGCGCGGTATCGCCCTTGCCCGCATTGCCGCCCTGATTGAGGAAAAACGCCGCCGTGCATATGCCGTGGCCGAGGCCGAGGGCATCCAGACCGCATGAGCCGGATCGCGGGTGCGATCTGTGCTCTGACCTGCGCGGTCTTTCCTGCGAGTGTCGCTTTTGCTGAGACGGTCCGCGTGGCCAGTTTCAACATGGAACTCGTCCGGGAAGGCCCAGGCCTTGCTCTGCGCGATATCCGCCGCGCAGATGACCCGCAGATCTCTGCGATCATCGAAGTGCTTGGCCGAGTGCGCCCCGACATTCTGGCGGTGCAGGGTCTGGACTATGACTTTGGGCTGGAAACCCTGAACGCGCTCAACTCCCGGTTAGGCGAGGCCGGGCTGTCTTATCCTTACGCTCTGGCGCTACCGACAAATCGCGGATTGCAGACCGGGCTGGATCTGGACGGCGATGGACGTGCCGGTGAGGCGGCGGATGCACAGGGATTTGGGCGGTTCTATGGGCAAGGTGCCATGGCGCTCCTGTCGCGTTATCCGGTTGATCAGGATGGTGTTCTTGACTTTACCACGCTGCTTTGGGCCGAGCTGCCCGAGACCCAGCGCCCGATGCTGGAAGACGGCACACCCTTTCCTTCTGTCCAAGCAGCAGCACAGCAGCGTCTGTCCTCAAGCGGCCACTGGGTCGTGCCCGTTCGAATTGGTGAAACGCAGCGCCTGACCCTCCTGACATTCCACGCCGCGCCACCGGTGTTTGACGGTCCTGAAGACCGCAACGGACGACGCAACGCCGACGAAATCAGGTTGTGGCGACACCTTCTGGATGGCCGCGTTGGTCCAGTGCCCGCCACTCCCTTTGTCATCGCGGGTGCGGCCACCCTTGACCCGTTCGACAGCGACGGTCGGCACGAGGCGATCCGGGACCTGCTTTCCGATTCACGCCTGCAGGATCCCGGCCCCACAAGCTCCGGAGCGGCAACCGCCCCGGACGAAGGCCATGCCGGGCCCAATGAACTGGACACGGTCGAGTGGGAGGGCGTAGGGCGTTTGCGTGTCGATTATGTCCTGCCGTCTGCCGACCTCAGTATCACGGATGCCGGGGTGTTCTGGCCTGCACCGGGAGAGGCCGGACATGAGGCGGCCCTTACGGCAAGCCGGCACCGTCTGGTGTGGGTGGATGTCGTGGTTGTGCCTTAGACGATTGCAGGTAAAGGTCTCACTCTTGCCGTCGATGCCGGTCCTGAGTACAGATTTCCCCGAAAGAGACTGTCACAATATGCAACGGTTTCGGCACCCTTGATGTCGATGATATCGTCCGGCCCGAACCGTCATTGAATCGGAGAACCGACATGGAGTTCCGCTCAGGCCATACAACGCGGGAACAAGCGATCGTAGACCTTTTCAGGGCAACTTTTTCGGCGTCCGAAGGTGTTGATGAGGGCAAGTTGATCGGTGAATTTGTTCATGATCTGATGGCAACAACGCCAAGCCAAGACATGTTCGTCTGGTCGGCATATGACGGTCACATCCTTCTGGGGTGTGTTTTCTTCTCTCGTCTGACATTCGAGCAGGATGGGCGATCCGTTTTCATCCTGTCTCCTGCTGCCGTTAAAACCGAGTATCAGAAACAAGGTGTCGGCCAAAAGCTGATCGCAAGGGGGCTGGAGGACCTGCGCCAAAATGGGGTCGATTTCGTCGTGACCTATGGCGATCCGAACTATTATTCCAAAGCAGGCTTCCATCAGATCACCGAAGAATTTGCCCAGGCACCCCTTGATCTGACTTTCCCGGAAGGTTGGCTGGGACAGTCGCTTTCAGGCAAGGATGAAACGCCGTTGATCGGACCATCCCGGTGTGTGCCCGCATTGAACAAGCCCGAGCTTTGGTAGAACGCAGAAAATCCAGACCTGCCTGAAGGCGCGTCGACTGAAGGCACCGCTTCGCGGGGTTTGATCGCAAGCAGGATTTGGTGGTCAAAGCATCCGCCATATTGACGCTTCCCGCGTGCCGGGATAGGCCGCTTGCGACCCATTCCAAGGAGAATTCTCATGTCCAACCCATCGCTTCTCATTCTGCCCGGTGACGGGATCGGCCCCGAGGTCATGGCCGAGGTCCGCCGCATCATCGACTGGTATGGTGAAAAGCGCGACATGCCCTTTGATGTCAGCGAAGATCTGGTGGGCGGGGCGGCCTATGATGTCCATGGCACGCCGTTGCATGACGACACGATGGCCCGTGCCCAGGAAGTCGACGCGGTGCTTCTGGGCGCGGTTGGCGGGCCGAAATACGATGTTCTGGATTTCTCGGTGAAACCCGAGCGCGGGTTGCTGCGCCTGCGCAAGGAGATGGACCTCTATGCCAACCTGCGCCCGGCACAATGTTTCGACGCATTGTCGGATTTCTCGTCGCTCAAGAAAGAGGTCGTCGCCGGTCTGGATATCATGATCGTGCGCGAGCTGACCTCGGGCATCTACTTTGGCGAGCCACGCGGAATCATCGAGGAAGGCAATGAGCGTGTGGGTATCAACACCCAACGCTATACCGAGAGCGAGATTGACCGGGTTGCACGGTCGGCCTTTGAACTGGCCATGCGGCGCGGCAAGAAGCTGTGTTCGATGGAAAAGGCCAATGTGATGGAAAGCGGCATCCTGTGGCGTGAAGTGGTTACGCGCGTGGGTGCAGATTACCCCGAGGTCGAATTGAGCCACATGTATGCCGATGCAGGCGCGATGCAGTTGACACGCTGGCCCAAGCAGTTCGACGTGATCGTGACGGATAACCTGTTCGGCGATCTGCTCAGCGACCTTGCGGCGATGCTGACGGGCTCGTTGGGCATGCTGCCCTCGGCGTCCCTGGGCGCTCCGATGGCGAATGGCCGTCCAAAGGCGCTTTATGAGCCGGTACACGGCTCGGCCCCCGACATCGCGGGTCAGGGCAAGGCCAATCCGATTGCCTGCATCCTGAGTTTCGCCATGGCGCTGCGCTATTCCTTTGACGCAGGTGACGAAGCGGACCGGCTGGAGCGCGCGGTTGAAACCGTGCTGGCAAACGGTTTGCGCACGGCGGATCTGCTGGGTGAAGAAGGCGCGACCCCGGTATCCACCGTCGAGATGGGCGATGCGATCCTGGCCGCGCTGGATGCAAGTTTGTGAGCAGAGCGCTTGCAATAGACACGCAGCGGCGCTAATCCACGCGCCACGATCGGAGTGTAGCTCAGCCTGGTAGAGCACTGTCTTCGGGAGGCAGGGGCCGGAGGTTCGAATCCTCTCACTCCGACCAGTCGTGTTTATGGTTGAACCGGAGCCTGCGTGCAGGCGTGCCGAAACGGCAGGCACCGGGGACATACCGCATCGTGGTGAGCGCGGCTCGTACCGCCAAGGCTCTCACAGAGGTTTGAAATCAAACGAAGCCTCGCTCAGATCGTGATCCTGACAAAACGCCAGCAGGCGTCTGAGGTCGGTGGCCCGCCAGGCGGTTTTGTGCGGGCTGGCATTGTCCATAAAGACGGTGGCTCCGACCGTTACAAAGATCTTGGTGATCACGGCGGTCCGGTAATCCCTTTTGCAGGCTGCGAAATCATAGTCAGCGACGCCATTTCTCAACAGGCTTCCGTGATAGGTTTCAAGGATCAACCCCTCGCTGGTGCGGCGTGTGTCGGGCTCAAGCGAGCTGATCAGAAAATATGCCAGATCGGATACTCCGCGTCCCTTGCCCACGATCTGCCAGTCCAGAATGACGGATGCTTCGTCCCCTTCCGCCATTGAGAACATGATGTTGTCCACCTGAAGATCGCGATGCGCAAGGGTGAGCGGGGGCTGCTCCATGAGATGATCAAAGACCGCCTCTTCGTGCTGGGAAATGAACTGACCCAGAGCAAGGAAAGAGTCCGGGATCTGCATATTCGGCAGCAGGGCGGCGACCTTTTCGGGATAGGCGCGCCAGGCGTCACGAAAGCTGAACTCATGAAGGATTGCCGCGCCGTTCAGCGAGGACAGGATGGGGTGATTCCAGAATGTCGCATGGATGCGCGCCATGGCCTGCGCTACATGCATCGCGTCGGCGGCGCTGCAACCGGCCAGAAAGCTGACAGACCTCAAATCGCCAAGATCCTGAAGGATCAGCAGGCTCGCCTGTGTGGCGGGGTCGAAGCTGGCAAAAAAGCAGACAGGCACCGGCAGCGCCTTTCCGGCTGAGAGATCCGCATAAAACGCGACTTCGCGGTGATTGGCAGTGGCGAATCTCCGGCGCATCTCGGGGTCGGCAGGCGAGAATTTCGCGACAATCGAGCGCGGCGCATCCTGTGTTGCACGTCGATAGGTCGGTGTGATGCGAAACAGACTACCGCCGGTAAAGCCTTCATCCTGCCCGATCCTCTGGATTGTGCGCGCGACGACGTCATGCGCCAGGATCTGCGAAAGAAACAGGGGCGTGAGCTGTTCGGGCGTTTGCGGAGTGGTGCGCATCTGGGGGCCTTGATTGATTCAGCGCACTCTCATTCAGCGCAGACTCAGGTGCAAGCTCTGCATGCTTTCAGGAGCTTGGCGCAACATCGCCCAGCGTGATCCCCGCCCTGTCGGGATCCATCGATGTGAAGGACTGGCGCTGGCATGGCAGCTCAGCCTGCCAACGCTTCGATTTCATCGGGCGTGAGATGGCTGACCTCGGCCCAAGCGCGGGATTTGCCGGGGTTGAGCAACCCTTTGGGATCCATCCGTTTCTTGACCGCAAGGTGGCGAAAATCCGGTTTCATGCCACCGCCTTCGACCTGATAGGTATGCGCATCATAAACGGTACAGCCGTTGGTCGCATAGATCGCGTCGATGGCGCGCAGGGCGCTCTCATCCTGTGTCCAGATAATCGGCAGATCCGAGGCCGTCACGGCTCCGTCATACCGGGAAAACTCATGGTGCATCCATGCGCGCTCGCCCAGTTTGGCGTGTAGGTCGTCGATCCCATCAGCATCCGAGGGATCGTTGACGCCATATTGCTGATAGGTGGCGCTGCGATCTGATTTCAGCACCTGCAGCGTGGTGTGGTTCCAGCCGAATTCGAACACATGCGGAATTCCTGCCGCCTGTCGTGCAGGATCGTCCATGGTCAGGGCAACACACCCCTGATGCGCTGTGACAAGATCGCGAAAGGCATCCAGTTGCTCGCGCGGGACAAGGCTGACCAAGAGGTCACGCCCGGCTGGGACATGGTTTTCCAGACGCGGGAAATAAGCCGCGATGCGGGCATCCACGACGCTGACCAGTTTGCGGTCGATATCATGGCGATTGGCAAGGGCAAAGCCTGCGCGATACGCAAGCGAATAGCTGTCGAATGTGGCCATGCAGCTGATCCAGTCGCGACTGGGAACCGTGCGCAGGGTGACTTCGGTTATCACTCCGTTCAATCCCCATGCATGGTGGATACGCAGCACATCATCACCTTTGAAGATGTGCTCCTGCGGGGTGGCCTCGACCGATAGGGCGCGGATCTCCCGAATGTTGCCTTCCTGACGGAGCGGACCATTGGCCACCGATCCTATGCCTGCCGAGCCTCCGGCGACAAAGCCTCCGATGGTGGCGATGTCCTGTGTCGAGGGAAACATCGCCATTTCGCGCCCGTGTTCCTTGAGCGCGGCGTTCACATCGGCCATGAGCGCGCCGGCTTCTGCACGCACAAAGTCCGGTCCGATCTCCAGGATGCGCTTGAGCCCCAGCGTCTCGATGATCAGCCCGCCATGGAGCGGGACGGATTGCCCGTAATTCCCTGTCCCTCCACCACGCAGAACAACCGGCGCATTGTGTTTGAAGGCAACGGCAAGACAGTGGGCCAGTTCATCTTTACTGACTGGTTGCGCCACCAGATCTCCGAAGGATGCCTTGAGCCGGGCATTCAGTATCGGCGAGTACCAGAAGAAGTCACGAGAGCGTTTCTTGACCAGCACAGCCTCGTCAATGACCACCACGGGCGCAAGATCGCCTTTCATTGCGGCCCAGTCCACAGCCACGGCATCGGGGGTGGTCGGTCTCTGTGTCATGGTAGGAAACTCCTGTAACGGTGCGTCATGAAAAGCCGGGCAATATGCCCGGTTTTGGCCCGTCTTTCTGTGCCAGAGAGAAGGTCAACTATGCCGATACGCGGGCAGAGGATCAAGGCGCGGCTTGACTCGAGGGGCAGTTTGCCGCCAGCAAGAGCGCAAAATGAGGTGAGCCATGACAGATTTACACACGACAGCGGCTGAACTGGTTGCCGCCGCGCGCGCCCGGATCGCCGAGATCAGCACCGCTGATCTGATCAACGCCGTGGATGATCCCGATACGGTGATCGTCGACATTCGCGATATCCGCGAGAGAGCCAAAGGGTTCATCCCCGGCTCGGTCCATGCGCCGCGCGGCATGCTCGAGTTCTGGGTGGATCCCTCCAGCCCCTATTACCGCGACGTGTTCGGGCAGGCCGGAAAGCGATATGTCCTCCACTGCGCCTCGGGTTGGCGGTCGGCGCTGGCGACAGCCGCGCTGAATGACATGGGGTTCGAGGCGGCGCATCTGCGCGATGGTTTCAGCGATTGGGTCAAGGCAGGCGGGCCGGTCGAAACACCAGATGGCTGAGCCGATCCGCTATATCGAGCGCACGCGGGCCTATTACAGCGCGCTGGGGTATGGCCCTCCTTATGAGTGGGCGCAGCATGACGATGTGCCCTTTGCGCCCTGCCCTGATCTGGATGAGGCCGTGGTGGCGGTGGTGACAACCGCTGCACCGTTTCAGCCTGAAAAGGGCGATCAGGGGCCGGGTGCGCCCTATAATGCAGCAGCTAAGTTCTATGAGGTCTATGCAGTGCCGTCGGCTCCTGCACCTGATCTGCGCATCTCGCATGTGGCCATTGACCGGGATCATACGACGGCAGAAGATCCGGGCAGCTATCTTCCTCTGGCCGCATTGGCGCGTGCCGGGCGGGTGAAGCCAGCCCCTTTGGTTTTTGGAGTCCCTACGAACCGGTCGCAGCGGCATACTCTGGAGGTGGATTGCCCCGATCTGGTAGCACGTCTGACTGCGGCGGGCGTGGATGTCGCGATTTTCGTACCGAACTGTCCGGTCTGTCATCAATCCTGCGCTCTGGCCGCGCGCGCGGTTGAAGCTGCAGGGATTGCGACTGTCATCATGGGCTGTGCGTTGGATATTGTCGAACGCGCAGGTGTGGCGCGTTTTCTGTTCAGTGATTTTCCTTTAGGCAATGGGGCGGGATTGCCAGGGGATCCGGCCGCGCAGGATCGCACATTGGCACTGGCGCTTGATCTGCTGGAAAAGGCAACCGCGCCAAGGACAACGCTGCGCTCACCGCTGGTCTGGCCCGGGCCTGACACCTGGCGAGAGGATTACGCAAACCCGAACAAGCTGAGCCCGCAGGAGATCGCTCGGCGCAAGGCAGAGTTTGACCGCGCCAAAGCCCAGGCGAAGGCAAAGCGGGAAGCGCTCTGATTTTCTGCCCCTGCGCGGCACCGACCCTGTCAGGGGTCAGGTGAACATGTCTGCATAGGTCTCGCGCAGGACATTTTTCTGCACCTTGCCCATCGTATTGCGCGGCAACGCGTCCAGCACGACATAGGCCTTGGGTCGTTTGAACGCGGCCAGGCTTTCTTTGACCGTCGCGGCAAGCAGGTCTTGGTCCAGATCACCGTCGCGCACCAGCACCGCCACCACGCTCTCTCCGAAATCCGGATGCGGCACGCCGATCACAGCGCTTTCCAGAACACCCGGTTGATCGTCAAGCAGAAGCTCGATCTCCTTGGGGTAGATGTTGTACCCGCCCGAGATGATCAGATCCTTGTTGCGACCGACGATGGTGACATAGCCATCCGCATCGATTGTCCCCAGATCGCCGGTGATGAAGAACCCATCCTCGCGCAGTTCGGCCGCTGTCTTGTCCGGCATCTGCCAATAGCCCAGAAAGACGTTGGGACCGCGCACTTCGATCACGCCGATCTCGCCCTGGGGCAGTGTTGCTCCGGTGACGGGATCGCAGACCTTCAACTCGACACCCGGCAGGGCAAACCCCACGGTCCCGGCGCGGCGATCGCCGTCATAGGGGTTGGAGGTGTTCATGTTGGTTTCAGTCATGCCATAGCGCTCAAGAATGCGGTGGCCGGTGCGCGCCTCGAATTGCTTGTGCGTTTCCGCCAGCAGCGGCGCGCTGCCCGAGATGAACAGGCGCATGTGACGAACCAGATCGCCGGTAAAGCGATCACCCCCCAGCAAACGGGTGTAGAAAGTCGGAACACCCATCATCGCGGTGGATTTCGGCAACCACTCGATCAACTGGTCCGTGTCGAGTTTGGGCAGCAGGATCATCGCGCCGCCGGTCAGCAGCGCGATGTTCGTCGCCACGAACAGGCCATGGGTGTGAAAGATCGGCAAGGCATGCAACAGGACATCCTCGTCGGTAAAGTGCCAGTAATCGGCAAGCACCTGCGCGTTGGACAAAAGGTTCATCTGGCTCAGCATCGCGCCCTTGGACCGCCCCGTCGTACCAGAAGTGTAAAGCATCGCGGCAAGATCGCTGTCGCTGCGTGCCGCAGTCAGGAACTCCGAGGATTGAGCGGCGGCCAGATCGCCCAGCGAACCGGAACCATCGGCGTTCAGAACCTCAAGTCGCGCGCCCGCGTCTTCGGCAACCGAGGCCAGGTTGGCCCGCGTCCCGCCATCGCAGACGAACAGCGCCGCGCCACTGTTGGAGACAAAGTAGGACACTTCATCGGCTGTATAGGCCGTGTTCAACGGCAAGAAGACGAGGCCGGCCTGTACACATGCCGCATAAAGCGCCAGCGCATGATGGGATTTGGCGATCTGCACCGCAACGCGATCGCCCGGGACCAGTCCAGCACCAGCCAGCGCGTTGGCCAAACGCCCGGCCTGCTCCACAAAGGTTGCATAGCTGATCGTGGTGCCATCCGGCAGGAAAAGAAACACCGCCTCATTGCCCGCATGGCGTCCGAACAACGTGTCATAAAGCGGATTGGTCATGGCTGTCCCCTTGCCCTTCGGCACCGGGTTATGGGCAAAAGCCGCACATCGCGCAAGTCAGTCGAAACGATATTCCGGAAGTTGACCAAATGCGTTTTTCAACGCTTCGCCCCAGCCATTGGACACGGTGGTGAAGTAAGGATCGTCCTCTTCTATGCGCGCCTGATAGCCGATCTTCATCTCATCGGTCAGGCAGATCACATAATCAAGCGGTAGACCCACCGAGAGGTTGGACTTGATGGTACTGTCAAAGCTGACCATCAGCAGCTTGATCGCCTTCTCAAACGTCATGTCAGGGTCGTAGGCGCGCACCAGAATGGGCTTGCCGTATTTCGTCTCACCGATCTGAAAAAACGGATTATCATCGGAGGCTTCGATGAAGTTCCCCTCGGGATAGATCAGGAAAAGACGCGGTGGGCTGCCCTTGATCTGTCCGCCGACAATCATCGTGGCCCCAAAAGCAGTGTTGGAAGACTGCTGTTGTCCGGACTTGTTGTCCGCGATCACTTCTTTGAGGGTGCGGCCCACTTCGCGGGCAATCTGGAACATGGACGGCGCATCCAGGATCGAAGGCGCACGATCCGCCGGAGCCTTGAGGCGTTCGTCGATCAACCCGACGACAGCTTGCGTCGTGGCGAGGTTGCCCGCGGTCATCAGGGTGATGATCCGCTCACCCGGAACTTCCCAGGTGTGCATTTTCTTGGCGGTGGCAATGTTGTCCAGGCCCGCATTCGTGCGGGTATCGGACATGAAAACCAGCCCCCGATTGAGACGCATCCCCACGCAATAGGTCATCTTGATTCTCGCCTGTTTGCCCGCAAAAGCCGTTTAGATCATGATATGATGTCGGCCGGGTTAACCCCGCCGCATTATTGCTGCTCAACCTGCAACTTTACCAGCATGTTTTCAGTGCCATGGCCATATCTCATACCAGAAATCGGTGCTGCACCAAGGTAATCGAGACCGGTCGCCACCCGCACATATCGCGCGTCCGGTGAAATCGCGTTGGAGACATCAAATCCGACCCAACCCAACCCTTCGACATAGGCTTCGGCCCAGGCGTGGCTGGCATCCTGATTGACCCGGTCATTCATCATCAGATAGCCGCTGACATAGCGTGCGGGAAAACCCAACCCGCGCGCGGCCGCAATAAAGACATGGGCATGGTCCTGACAAACCCCGTGCCCCGCACTCAACACCTGTTCCGCGGTAAGTTCAGAACTGGTCTGATCCGTCGAATACGGCACATTTTCCAGAACATGCGCCGAAAGCGCATGCAGCCGGTCAAGAGCGTCATCTGGTTTGTCAAATCCGGATATCAGCGCGCGCACATGCGGCCCAATTGCCGTGAGCGGCGTCGAGCGCTCAAACAGCCAGAGCGGCACAAACCCGGTATGCTTGCCGATGATGCCAGCGGTATCGGTCACATCCACCTCGCCCTTGCACTCGATTGTTATCTCTTTCACGCCGGGATCAAAGCTGATCAGATCGACGGTATTGGCATGTTCATCCTCGAACGAGACCTGCCGCTGGCCACCCACAACCGTTACATCCCACGCCAGCACCATCTGGTCAGGGCGAGATTTCGGGCGCAGCCGCAATTGTTGCAGCGCATAGGGGACTGGTGCGTCATAGTGATATGACGTGGTATGAGAAATCTTGAGTTTCATTGCGCTATTCATAGAACCTGTAATCAAGCTCGATTTGGCGACCAAGCGCCTGACTGTCCGCCAGGAACTCGGTCACGAACTGGTGCAGACCGTACTCGAAAATCTTGTCAATCGTCATGGTTTCGAACCTGTGACAGATCTGTTCGACCAGACCATGACAGGGCATCCTGTCGCCATAGTCCTTGGCGATGTATTCCAGATTGTCCGAGATCTTGCGGTAACAAAAAGCCAGAGACCGGGGCAGACGTTTATCCAGTATCAGGAACTGAGCGATCATGCGAGGATCGTATTCACCTTCATGCAACGTCTGATAGGCCCGCGAGGCCGAGGTTGCGCGCAGGATCGTCTCCCATTGGACATTGTCGGTGGCGGTGCCCACATGCATGATCGAAGGCAGAAGGATATAGTATTTCACATCCAGCACCCGCGCCGCATTATCGGCACGTTCGAAAAAGGTACCGATACGCGCGAAATCATAGACATCATTGCGCACCATCGTGCCCGCCAGTGAGCCTCGCACATAGGCGCTGCGCTGGCGGATGATCTGCAGGATTTCAGGCAGGGTCTGTTCGCGCACCGGACGCACCAGAAGCGTGCACAATTCCATCCAGCATTCATTGACCGCTTCCCAGACTTCGCGGGTCAGTGCGGTGCGCACCAGCCGTGCATTCGTGCGCGCGGCTTCGACAGCCGACATCACGCTGGAGGGATTGGATTTGTCACGCAGCAGATAGTTGATGACCTTGTTGCCCTCGACCGCTTCGTGCTTTTGCAGATAGGCGTTCAGCAGCCCAAGGGCCGTCAGGATCGAGGTCCATTCGCTTTCCGCGGCGCTGGAGCGGGTCAGCGAAATCCGTAAACCCGCATCAATCATGCGTGCCGTGTTTTCGGTACGCTCCATGTATCGCAGCATCCAGAAAACGCCGCCTGCTGTTTTGCCAAGCATCGCGTCAGTCCTCCAAGACCCAGGTGTCTTTGGTCCCGCCGCCCTGGCTGGAATTGACCACCAGAGAGCCCTTCTTCAAAGCCACGCGTGTCAGCCCGCCGGGAATGATCTCGATCCCTTTCGGAGAGGCCAGCGCAAACGGGCGCAGATCGACATGGCGCGGGGCCAGACCGGATTTTGCAAGAATTGGAACCGTGGACAGGCTGAGCGTGGGCTGTGCGATATAGCTCGTTGGATTTTGCTCGAGCTTGGAGCGGAAGTCAGACAGTTCCTTCTTGCTGGCGGCCGGGCCCACAAGCATGCCATATCCGCCCGAACCATGCACTTCCTTCACCACCAGCTCGGCAAGGTTATCCAGAACATATTGCAGGGAGTCGGCTTCGGAGCAGCGATAGGTCGGCACATTCTTGAGGATGGCCTTTTCGCCGGTATAGAATTCGACGATCTCGGGCATGTAGGAGTAAATCGCCTTGTCATCGGCAATGCCGGTCCCCGGCGCATTGGCGATCGTGATCCCCCCGGCGCGGTAGACATCCATGATCCCGGGAACACCCAGAGCTGACTCGGGGTTGAAGTTCATCGGATCAAGGTAGTCGTCATCCACACGGCGATAGAGCACATCGATCGGCTCATAGCCCTTGGTCGTGCGCATCGCGACGCGCCCCTCGATGACCCGCAGGTCCTGCCCCTCGACCAGTTCAACGCCCATCTGATCAGCCAGAAACGCATGTTCGAAATAGGCTGAATTGTGGATACCCGGCGTCAGAACAGCCACCGTCGGGTTCTGCGTACAGCACGGCGGGCAACATGCCGAAAGCGAGCGACGCAGGGATCGGGGATAATGACTGACCCCGCGCACTTTGGTCTTGGTGAACAGTTCGGGGAACATGTGCAGCATCGTCTCGCGGTTCTCCAGCATATAGGAGACGCCAGATGGCGTGCGCGCGTTGTCCTCAAGCACGTAGAATTCGTTTTCCCCCGTACGCACCAGATCAGTGCCCACAATATGTGTATAGATGTTGCCGGGCGGGGCCACGCCGATCATCTGGGGCAGGAACGCATCATTCTTGGCAATCATTTCGGCCGGGATGCGCCCGGCGCGAATGATCTCCTGACGATGATAGATGTCATGCAAGAACGAGTTTATCGCCCGCACGCGCTGATCAATCCCCCGCTCAAGCGTCGCCCATTCCTTGGCGGTGATGATGCGCGGCACAATGTCAAAGGGGATCAGGCGCTCGTCTTCCTCGTCCATGCCATAAACGTTGAAGGTGATACCAGTCAGACGAAACAGCGCCTCGGCCTGCGCCGATTTGCGGCGCAGATTGTTCACGTCTTCGCCTGAAAACCATTCGGCATACTTTTGATATGGTGGTCGCGGTGTCTCACTGCGCCCATACATCTCATCAAAAAACTTTGGCGCATCCGCCATAACGGGTCCCGGTCCTACTCTCTTGGCGACGTGTAGCCTGCGCTGTCGCATTCAAATGTTCAAACGGAACGCCCGCAAGTCTGCGCCCCAAAGCTCCGAGATGGGCAGCAGCGCAACGCAGGCGCCCAAAAATTAGGCATCAGCCTCTCCGGAGCGCACATCCGCCGCGTCCAATTCGTTCAAAAGGTCCAGCAATGCCTCATATCGATCATGCCCCATTTCGGATTTGATCCGTTCCATGATCTCGACACTGGTGGCCAGATTTTCCTCGATCAGCGTCACGCCTGCCTCGGTAATCGCAATGACCTGCTTGCGTCGGTCTACACGATCCGGCGCGCGGGTGATCAAACCCTTCTCGGTCAGTTTCTGAAGAATCCGCGTCAGGCTGGGCAGCAGCAGGCAGGCGCGATCGGCAATGCGCGTCGGATCCAGTGAATCTTCCTCATGCAGAACCCGCAACACGCGCCATTGCTGCTCGGTGATGTCCACATCCGCAAGCATAGCCCGGAACGGCCCCATCACCCTTTCCCGCGCGCGCAACAAAGCAATCGGCAATGAGCGGGCGGTTGTAGGCATGAAAGGCGGTTTCGACATAGGCACGATGTTGCCGTGCTTATCGATGTTAAGCAATGGCGGAATGACGCTTGACCGAATCTGTCAATTTTACTACACATGTTAAATATTAAGGGAGGCGTATCGTGCCACATATCGCGGTGGACTACTCAGCAAACATGGAAACGCGCACGGATATCGCAAAGCTTTGCGATCATCTGCGCCAGGCCGCCATTGCCACTGGCGTGTTTCCAATGCCGGGTATCCGGGTGCGGGCCTTTTGTGCCGACCATGTCTCGATCGCGGATGGGGATGACCAGCACGGCTATGTCGATATCTCGGTACGTCTGCGCGAAGGTCGCGACATCGATACCCGCAAAGCGGCCGCCCAGGCCATCTTCGACAGCGCCCAAAGCTTTCTGGCACCGGTGATGGCGCAGCACTCCATCGCGCTGTCCCTTGAAATGCGCAACATAGATGCGGAACTGTCCCCCAAGGCAGGCACAATTCGCCAATACACCAAGACGGAGGGCCAAGATGTCTGATCTGAACGCCAATCTGGACAGATTGCGCCCCCATCTAGAGCGCTTTGCAAAAACCGGTGTCATGAACCGGATCAATGGACAGACACAGCCTGCGGCTTCGGGCCAGACTTTTGCCAACAGCTCACCAATTGACGAAAGCCATATCTGCGAAGTCGCGCGCAGCGACGCCTCAGACATCGACGCGGCCGCCCGCGCCGCGGCTGCGGCCTTTCCAGCCTGGCGCGACATGCCCGGAACCGAGCGCAAGAAGATCCTCCACCGCATTGCGGATGCCATTGTCGAACGCGCGGATGACATCGCGCTTTGCGAATGCTGGGATACCGGGCAGGCCATCCGCTTCATGTCCAAGGCCGCGCTGCGCGGTGCAGAGAACTTTCGCTTTTTCGCCGACCGCGCGTCCTCGGCCCGCGATGGGCAGATGCTGCCCTCGGACACGCTGATGAACGTCACGACGCGCGTGCCCATCGGACCGGTTGGCGTGATCACGCCCTGGAATACACCCTTCATGCTGTCCACCTGGAAGATCGCCCCGGCGCTGGCGGCGGGCTGCACCGTGGTGCACAAACCGGCTGAATTCTCGCCCCTGACCGCCAGCCTGTTGCAAGAGATCGCCGAAGACGCCGGACTGCCCCCCGGTGTATGGAACCTGGTCAACGGTCTGGGCGAAGAGGCCGGCAAGGCGCTCACCGAACATCCAGATATCAAGGCGGTCGCCTTCGTGGGTGAATCCGGCACAGGCTCGATGATCATGGCCCAGGCCGCACCGACCCTCAAACGCGTCCACTTTGAACTCGGCGGCAAGAATCCGGTGATCGTTTTTGAAGACGCCGATCTGGACCGGGCGCTGGATGCGGCGATCTTCATGATCTATTCGCTCAATGGCGAGCGCTGCACCTCATCTTCGCGCCTGCTGGTGCAATCGCGCGTCGCAGATGCGTTCCTCGCCAGGCTGCGCGACCGGGTCAGCAACATCCGCCTCGGACATCCGCTGGATCCAAAAACCGAAGTGGGCCCGCTGATCCACAAGGTGCATTTCGACAAGGTGACCTCATATTTCGATATTGCCCGACAGGACGGGGCCAGCATCACCGCTGGCGGTGACGCGCTCAACCAGCCCGGTTACTATGTGAAACCTACGCTGTTTGAAGGGGCGACCAACACCATGCGCATCGCGCAGGAGGAAATCTTCGGCCCCGTTCTCACGGCCATCGAATTTGAGACCGAACAAGACGCAATCGACATCGCCAATGACACCCCCTATGGGCTGACCGCCTATGTCTGGACCAATGACATCACCCGCGCCATGCGCGTCACCAACAGTATCGAAGCCGGCATGATCTGGGTAAACTCGGAGAATGTGCGCCACCTGCCGACACCCTTTGGCGGCGTCAAAGCCTCGGGTATCGGGCGCGACGGCGGTGACTGGTCTTTCGAATTCTACATGGAACAAAAACACATTGGCTTCGCAACAGGACACCACAAGATCCCCCGACTTGGAGCCTGATCTTCATCTTGCCCGAAATATCCCGGGGAGCGCGAGGGGCTGGCCCCTCGCATTCAAACTCTAACTGACAGGAGCACCGCTCATGCCCGTCCCCGCTGCCAACCTTTATCCGCCCTTCAATATCCTGCGCCTCTCCCATGTCGAGTACGGGGTCACCGATCTGGACGCATCAAAGGTCTTCTACGCTGATGTTCTCGGCCTTCAGGTCACCCATGAAGATGACACCCGCGTAACCTTCCGCGCCATGGAAGAACGTGGGCATCACTGCATCAACATCGTGAAATCCGACACTGCGGACGTGCGCGCTCTGGCGTTCAAGCTCTTTGATGAGCCTGATCTCGACAAGGCCGAAGCCTTCTTCAAATCCCGCGGCTTGCCCACCGAATGGGTCGTGCGCCCCTATATGGACCGCGTCCTGCGCACGCAGGATCCATGGGGTATTCCGCTGGAGTTCTATGTCAGGATGGACCGCCTCCCGACAATTCATCAGCAATACAAGCTCTACAAAGGCGTCAAACCGCTGCGCATTGATCATTTCAACATGTTCAGCGCAGATGTGGATGCCTCGGTGGCCTTCTATAACGACATCGGCTTTCGCGTCACCGAATACACCGAAGATGACGAAAGCAGCAAAGTCTGGGCTGCGTGGATGCACCGCAAGGGCGGTGTACATGACGTCGCCTTCACCAACGGGCTGGGCCCACGCCTGCACCACACGGCCTTCTGGGTTCCCACGCCGCTGAACATCATCGATCTTCTCGATCTGATGTCGACCACGGGCTATGTCGCCAATATCGAACGTGGTCCGGGACGGCACGGGATCTCGAACGCATTCTTCCTTTATGTGCGCGACCCCGATGGTCACCGGATCGAGATCTACTGCTCGGATTACCAGACCTGTGATCCTGAACTTGAACCCATCCGCTGGAGCCTGACAGACCCGCAACGCCAGACACTCTGGGGCGCGCCGGCACCACGCAGCTGGTTCGAGGAAGGATCGGTTTTCACAGGGGTCGAACCGAAGGAAAGTGCGCTCAAGGCGCAACCGATCATCGCCCCCTGACCCCGATATGCCGCAACAGCCGCTTTGCCGATGACGCAGAGCGGGACGGGCCGAACGGGTGCAACAGCAACGGCAAGGACAGACATGAACTGGGATGATTTCGAAGACTGGAGCCACAAGGCCGCATCGTGGGGTGCCACCTATCACAAGACATTGCGCGACCGCCCGGTTCGCGCGCAGGTCGCACCCGGCGACACCCTGGCTCAACTGCCCGCGTCACCACCGGAAGCCGGGCAACCGCTTGAGAACACCTGGGACGACTTCCAGTCCATTGTCATGCCCGGGATCACCCACTGGCAGCACCCGCGTTTCTTTGCCTATTTCAACTCCAACGCGGCACCGGCAAGTGTTCTGGCCGAGTTCCTGACTTCGATCGTGGCACCACAGTGCATGCTCTGGCAGACCTCGCCCTCTGCCACAGAGATGGAAACCCGAATGATGGATTGGCTGATCCAGGCAATTGGTCTGCCGGATCAGTATAAGGGCGTCATTCAGGACAGTGCGTCATCCGCCACGCTTGCCGCGGTTTTGACCATGCGGGAATGGGCGCTGAACTGGGCAGGAAACAAAGAGGGCCTGCCCGGGCAAAAGACGCTGCGGATCTATTGTTCGGATCAGGTGCATTCCTCGATCGACCGCGCCATCTGGGTCGCGGGCATCGGACAGGATAACCTGGTCAAGATCCCCACCAAAGGCGCGATGCGCGCGATGGACACAGCCGCGCTCCAGGCCGCCATCACCGCGGACCGGGCCGCAGGTTATCTGCCTGCAGGCATTATCGCTGCCACCGGGGCCACGGGCATGGGGGCCTGCGATGACATGAACGCCGTCGCCGATGTGGCAAAGCGTGAAGACCTCTATACCCATCTGGATGCAGCATGGGCCGGCACCGCGATGATCTGCCCCGAGTTCCGTCATCTCTGGGCGGGGGCCGAGCGGTTCGACAGCATCGTGTTCAACCCACATAAATGGCTCGGCGCGCAATTCGACTGCGCGGCTCATTTCCTGCGCGATCCTGACCTGTTGCGCCAAACCCTTGCGATCCGCCCTGAGTATCTCAAGACCCATGGCGAGGTCGAAGTGACGGATTACTCGGAATGGTCCATTCCGCTGGGGCGCCGCTTTCGCGCATTGAAACTCTGGTTCCTGATCCGCACCTATGGTCTGGACGGTCTGCGCGGGCGCATCCGCAACCATGTCGCCTGGAGCCAGAACCTGTGCGAGCGCCTGCGCGCCGAACCGGATTTCGAGATTGTCACCGATCCGATCCTGTCGCTCTGGACGTTCCGGGTGAAGGGCGCGGATCACGATGCCACCCAGGCTCTGGTTGATGCAATCAATGACGATGGGCGCATCTACATTACGCAGACGCTGGTGGACGGGAACAAGGTTATTCGCTTTCAGGCCGGTCAATTCGACTGCACCGAAGATGATTTCCACACTGCCTTTGACACCATCACCGAAATTGCGAGACGCCCATGAAATTCGCCACCGTCCAGGCCGGGGATGAGACACTTTACGGCATCGTCACCGAGGAAGGCTTCACCGCGCTCTCACCTCATTTCCCGCAGTGGAGTACCCTGCGCGATGTGATTGCCGCCGATGGCCTTCACATTCTGGCACAGGCCGCAAACGCGCATCCCGTGACCCATTCAACCGAGAGTTTCACCTATCAGATCCCGGTGCCCAACCCAGAAAAGATCATCTGCGTTGGCGTGAACTTTCCGGACCGCAATGCTGAGTACAAGGACGGGGTCGAGGCACCGCCGAACCCGTCGCTCTTCATCCGATTTCCGCGCAGTTTCACCGGCCATGACCAGCCCTTGATCCGCCCACCAGAGACACCGCAACTGGATTATGAAGGCGAGATCGTCATCGTCATCGGCAAAGCGGGCCGTCGCATCCCGGCCGACACGGCCTATGATCACATAGCCGCCATTTCCCTGAGCAACGAAGGCACATTGCGCGACTGGGTACGCCACGCAAAGTTCAACGTCACGCAAGGCAAGAACTGGGACCAGTCCGGTGCCATCGGACCATGGCTGGTGCCGTTCACCGCTGCGGCGCAACTGGATGATATCCGCCTCACCACAAGGGTGAACGGCGAACTGCGGCAGGAGGATCGCACCGCGCGGATGATCTTTTCGATCCGCCAGCAGATTGCCTATATCTCGACCTTCACCACGCTTGTTCCGGGCGATATCATCATCACAGGCACCCCTACCGGAGCGGGCGCACGGTTTGACCCGCCGCGGTTCCTGAAACCCGGTGACGTGGTCGAGGTAGAAGCGGAAGGCATCGGCATTCTACGCAACACGGTTCGGGACGAAACATGACACCGGACGACATCACCCGCGCCGCCGAGGATCTGTTCGCCGCCGATCATCTGGGTCAACAAATGGAGTTGCTGTCGCGCCGTCATCCCGAGATGACCATGGACGATGCCTATGCCGTGCAATCCGCGCTGATCGCGCGCAAAAAGGCGGCAGGGCGACGCAAGATCGGATGGAAAATCGGCCTGACCAGCCGGGCCATGCAGGATGCGCTCAAGATCGACACGCCCGACAGCGGCGTGCTGCTGGATGACATGGCCTTTGCGACCGGTTCTGTCGTTCCGCAAGGCCGGTTCATCCAACCCCGGATCGAGGCCGAGATTGCCTTTGTCATGAAAGCCCCCTTGTCGGATGCCGCAAGCCGCGAGGATATCATCGCTGCGACCGATTATGTGTGCCCGAGCCTGGAAATCCTTGACACACGGATCCTTCGCGCGGACCCCGAAACGGGTCAAACGCGCACCATCGTCGATACGATTTCCGACAACGCGGCAAATGCCGGCGTGGTGCTGGGCACCCAGCGCCATGCGCCGGATACTGACCTGCGCTGGGTCGGTGCGATCGTCAGCCGCAATGGCACGGTCGAGGAAACCGGACTGGGTGCGGGCGTGCTGAACGACCCTGTCACGTCAGTGCTTTGGCTTGCCCAGAGGATGGCACAATATGGCGCGCAGATCGAAGCCGGGGATATCGTTCTCTCCGGCTCGTTCATCCGCCCTGTTGAGTGCCCACCCAGCTCCGATATCAAGGCGGATTTTGGCCCCTTTGGCCATGTCACCATATCTTTTGAATAAAGGAACCCCGCTGATGCCTGTACCTGTCAACACGTTCAAGGCCCGCCTCAAGGCAGGCAAGCGTCTCATCGGTTGCTGGATGGGCCTGGCCGATATCAACGCCGCCGAAATCCTTGGAACGGCCGGATTTGACTGGATCGTGCTGGATGGAGAGCACGCGCCCAACGACATCCGCTCGATGCGCGACCAGCTGATCGCGTTGGAAACCTCGGACAGCCATCCGGTGGTGCGCGTGCCGATTGGCGAAACCTGGATGATCAAGCAGGTGCTGGATATCGGAGCACAGACGATCCTGGTGCCCATCGTGGAAAGCAGGGAACAGGCCGAAGAGCTGGTACGCGCCTGCCGGTATCCTCCCGACGGTGTGCGCGGTGTCGGGGCTGCCCTGGCGCGCGCCTCGCGATTTTCTGCAATCCCCGACTATGTCACCACGGCAAATGACCAGATCTGCCTTCTGGTTCAGGTCGAAACCCGCGCAGGCATCGCCGCGCTGGATGAGATCCTGACCGTTGACGGGGTCGATGGCGTCTTTATCGGGCCCGCTGATCTGTCGGCAGACATGGGATATGGTGGAAACCCGGGTGCTCCGCAGGTTCAGGAGGTTATCCTTGGCGCGCTGCAGCGCATTGCAGACGGGGGCAAGGCACCGGGCATTCTGTCGACGAATGACACGGTAACGGAAATCTACCGCGATGCCGGAGCACAGTTCCTGGCGGTGGGTATCGACGTTCTGATGTTGGCGCAGACGGCCCGAGCGGCAGCCGCGAAATGGAAAGCCTGACGCCCTCAAGGCCCCATTTGCGTGCAAGCCCCCAATCCTGTGAGGGAATTCACATCGCTCACAGGTGCGCTTTCATCCGCGATGCGGCAAGCGTGTAGCCACCCGCCGCCCCGTCGATGAAATGCACGTGATCATCGCGCATGAAAGACGGAACGATGCAGGTCATCATCGCCTCGTCCTGTTCTGACATCCCAAAACGCACGGACCCCTCTGCCTGCGCGCGCTCCAGCGTCGCCAACAGCGCATCGCGGGTGGCCGGATCGCAATCAAGCGTCATCTTCAAGCCATCCTCGAATTTGCGGAAATCGGCATTCTCGCCCACAACCCGGGCATAGCGGCGGGCATCAAAGCCACCCAGTTTGATTCCTGTTCGGATCAGGAACCAGGCCACAAAGCTTTCAAACCAGACCTTGCGCCGTGCTTTGGCCAGGCTTTGCGATCCACGCTGGGAATGCGCTTCCAGAGTGGCCCCTGCCGGCGGCCAGTCCGAACCCGGACCCTGCGCAGGTGCGGGATGTCCTTGCCGTTCCAGTGGGCGGGCGATGGCGATCACCTCGGCGGCCACCTTGGAAAAGCGGGCAGGATCCTGGGTCGGCATGATAACCAGAGACAGGATCAATCCATGACGCGCCTTCATGTGAGACCACCGGCAGGACAGGCCTGTCAGATCAGGCACAGCGCCCTCTGCGGACGGCGGCAGGCTATAGACACCGCTTTTCATCTGCTGTTCGGCCCAAGACAGGCCTCCTCCGGTAAACATCGCATAATGTGCCTCGGGCGCGGCCTCGAACTTGGCGACGCGCACCGTGTGGCCCGCTTTGGCACAATCGGCTGCAGGCACCAGTGCCGCACGCAGGGTGATTCCGAATTCGGCCATGGCCCAGGTTTGCGTAGCCGCAAGCGCCTCTTCTACGACGGCGCGGGTTTCGGGCCAGATTGCAAACGCGGCGCCGTCTCCGCCAAAGATGAAAGGAAAGGCGAGCCCCTTCAGCGCGTTCATCACCGCCGAGATCACGGCCGCCCCGACCATGTTCACCGTCTTGTATCGTCCGGCCGCAACCAGACCGGTGGAATCGACGATATCGGACACGCCGATCAGCCAGCCTTTCGGCACATCGACAAAACGCGCTGGATCAGCCATCTCGTCGAACCGCGTACAAGCGGTCAGGTCATCGTAAAACGCAGCGCTCTGAAACATGGCCCAGCATACGTCGAAATCGCAGGTCCCGCCACAGGTCTTGCCAGCGCCATCCCCTCGTGTCACGCAGATCTGAAGAGGGAGGCCAATGCGCATGCAGGCTGGTTTGATCGTTCTATGTCTGGCCTATGTGCTGAGCCAGTTCTTTCGCGCCTTCCTGGCGGTTCTGGCAACGGTGCTGGAAACCGATATCGGAGCCAGTGCAGAAGACCTCGCCTTTGCGTCCGGCCTCTGGTTCCTGGTGTTTGCCACCATGCAATTGCCCGTCGGCTGGGCACTGGACACCATCGGCCCGCGTCGCACCGCTGCCAGTTTGATGGCAGTCGGGGCCGGGGGTGGTGCCGCGCTGTTTGCAATGGCAACCGCGCCCTGGCAGATCAGCGTGGCGATGGGGCTGATCGGGCTTGGCTGCTCGCCTGCACTGATGGCGTCGTATTTCATCTTTGCGCGGGAGTATCCGCCGGCGAAATTCGCCACACTGGCCGCCCTCATGCTGGGGGTCGGCTCGCTGGGCAACCTGGTGGCGTCATATCCCACAGCCTGGGCAAGCGAAGTCATTGGTTGGCGCGCCACTCTCGGAGCACTCTCGCTGATGGGCTTTGCTGTCGCGGCTGGTATTTTCCTGAAAGTCCGAGACCCTGAACAATTGGTTTCAGACCACAAAGGTTCGGTTCTGGATATTCTGAAGCTCCCGGTTGTCTGGCCGATTTTGGCCCTGATGCTTGTGAACTATGCCCCGTCAGGTGCGATTCGAGGGCTGTGGATCGGCCCTTATCTCAGCGATGTCTATGGTCTGAGCCCCACGCAGATCGGGCAGGCCACACTTGCCATGGGTGTTGCGATGATCCTTGGCACATTGGCATTCGGGCCTCTGGATCGCATATTCGGAAGCCGCAAATGGGTGGTACTGGCTGGCAACCTGGCCTGCGCGCTGACGGTGCTGATCCTTGCCTTGTATGTTGAGGCTAGCGTTCTGGCCGTCGCGGCCCTGATGGCTCTGGCTGGTTTTACCGGAGCGACATATCCGGTGATTATCGCCCATGCCCGCGCGTTTTTCCCCGCGCATCTGACGGGTCGTGGTGTGACGCTGATGAACCTTTTCGGGATGGGAGGCATCGGCATCATGCAATTCCTTTCAGGACGCCTGCATGGTGCCTATTCAGGCGAGAGCGCGGCTTTGCCCTATCAGGTGATCTTTGCGTTCTTTGGCATCAGTCTTTTGCTGGGTGTTCTGATTTACGCGTTTTCGCGCGACTCTGTTGACTGACAAGCCCCTTTCGCAATCCGCATACAGGGTATATCAGGCCCGCGCTGACCGGTGGATCACCTCCGCCACATTGGAGAAAACAAAATGGGTTACAAAGTCGTCGTCGTGGGTGCCACTGGGAATGTGGGCCGCGAAATGCTGAACATCCTGGCCGAGCGCCAGTTCCCTGTGGATGAGCTTGCCGCGCTGGCTTCGCGCCGTTCGCTGGGCACCGAAGTTTCGTTTGGCGACAAGACCCTCAATACACAGGATATCGAGCAATTCGACTGGGCAGGCTGGGACATGGCTCTGTTCGCCATTGGCTCGGACGCAACAAAGATCCACGCGCCCAAAGCCGCCAAAGCGGGCTGCGTGGTGATCGATAACTCGTCGCTCTATCGCTATGACGCGGATGTGCCGCTGATCGTTCCCGAAGTGAACCCTGAGGCGATCCACGACTATTCCAAGAAAAACATCATCGCCAACCCCAACTGTTCAACCGCACAGATGGTCGTAGCCCTGAAACCGCTGCATGACCGCGCGACGATCAAACGGGTGGTGGTCTCGACCTATCAATCCGTCTCGGGTGCGGGCAAGGAAGGCATGGATGAGCTTTGGGACCAGACCAAAGCGATCTACAATCCGACCTCCGAAGTGCCTCCCAGCAAGTTCACCAAGCAAATCGCGTTCAACGTGATTCCTCATATCGACGTCTTTCTTGATGATGGTTCCACCAAGGAAGAATGGAAGATGGTCGCCGAGACGAAAAAGATCCTGGACAAGAAGATCAAGGTCACGGCCACCTGCGTGCGTGTGCCGGTCTTTGTCGGTCATTCCGAAGCGATCAACATCGAAACCGAAGACTTTCTGGATGAACACGAAGCCCGCGATATTCTGCGCGAAGCTCCGGGCATCATGGTGATCGACAAGCGAGAAGACGGAGGCTACGTCACGCCGGTGGAATGTGCGGGCGATTACGCCACCTTCATCAGCCGCATCCGTCAGGACAGCACGATCGACAACGGTTTGAATCTGTGGTGCGTCAGCGACAACCTGCGCAAGGGCGCGGCCCTCAACGCTGTGCAGATCGCCGAACTTTTGGGCCGTGAAGTCCTCAAGAAGGGCTGATCTCAAAAATCCTCGCACAAAGGGCACCCCGGTGGTGCCCTTTTTTCAGGCAGGGCTGGCTCAAGCAAACCCTGTTTTCAGCCTGCGTGCACCAACACCTGCTCAGGTCAGGCGCTAACAGCGGTTTTCTTGCAACAATTTTTTGCATGCTGAAGTTACTGTCCTGATTTCAGACACAATCTCCTGTCTTACTTTTCGAATAACAAAAACCCGAGGCAGTCTTTCATACCGGACAGGAGACCCACATGCTGGACGAACACCGTTCACACTTTCCCACGGATAGCACAGATCCGCGCGATGCAATCGACAGCGAAACCGCGTGTTTGCTGCGCAGTTTCATGGTTCCTGCGATTGATGCAGCGCTGAACTGGAGCGATCTCAACAGCGCGCTTGAGCGCAAGGGCTTTGCCGTCGGCTTTCGCGACGGTCGGCTGATCTTCAAGCGACTCGAAGACGGGCAGGAAGTCTGCACCGGGCGTGTACTGGGCACACCGCTTCGCGATCTGGTCAAGAAACTGGGCCGCCCCTGTGTCCGCGCACATTCTGACGGCCACACCGGATCACTGATGGTCTGAACGCCTCAGACCGGGATGAACTTGCCTGACGCGGGATCAAAGCAATCCAGCCCGCCTTCACCGATATCGGTCCACAAACCGTGCAGTGTAAGCGCCCCTGACGCGACAGCCTCGGCCACGAAGGGGAACGTCATCAGGTTGTCGAGCGAGGTAAGCACCGCAAGATGCTCAAGCTCGCGCAGCTGGGCCTGTTTGTCGCCAACATCGGCGACCTCGTCATAGCGAGGTTTGAGGATATCCATCCAGCGACCAATGAAGCTGGCCTTTTCCTCCAACTCGGGTGCCCGACCCTCGCACATCTCGATACAGCTCTGAACTCCGCCGCAGCTGGAATGCCCCAGCACGATCAGATGCGCCACCTTGAGGTGCTGCACCGCATATTCCACAGCCGCACTGGTGCCATGGTGATCGCCATCCGGCTCATAGGGAGGCACAAGATTGGCGATATTGCGATGGATAAAGAACTCACCCTGATCCGCGCCGAAAATCGACGTCACATGCACCCGGCTGTCACAACAGGAAATCACCATGGCGCGCGGTCGCTGACCTTCGCTGGCCAATCGGCGGTACCAGGCACTGTTTTCTGAATAGGATGTCGCCTTCCAACCCTGATAGCGCTGCAAAAGGTAGGTCGGCAACGGCTTGGCAAATTGCATGTCCCGGATCCGATTTCTTTGTTTAGTGTTTGCGCGGCTCACCGAACCGTTTTCCCGGCGATACCTGCATTTGTCACCAAATTCGAGCGATAAGACAGCGCAGGCTCAACCTTTTGCAAACCACCGCCCGCGATAGTGGGCCTTGCCGTGGGGGCACAAATAAGGGTGAGTAAACGTGGCGGACATAACAACACTTGTCCAGGCGGAACAGGTTCGTCTGGATTCAGACAGTCTGGGTGCGCTCTACAGACAGTTGGGCGAGGCCAACGCGGACGAAGTCATTTGCCGCGCGGTTGAAGAACTGGCCGTGCGCCTGACGCAAAGCGAAAGGCTCTGGCGCGAAGGTGACTGGGCCGCATTGCGCAAAAGCGTGCGCTCTCTGGTGGCAATCTCCAAGCAGGTCGGCATGTCCAAGCTGTCGCGGGTGGCAGGTGATGTCATCACGGCACTGGATAACAATGACGCCGTTGCCGCCGCCGCCACGCTGACGCGGTTGCTGCGCGTGGGCGAAAGGTCTCTTACCGCTGTCTGGGATTTGCAGGATCTCTCCATCTGAGCGCTTGCGGCCCGGCACAGTCCGGTTAGGCTGCAGTCAGATCACTCTGACACAAAAGGCCTGTCCTGAATGAGCTTGACCTTCGCCCCCGCTGACAGCACCGCAGTCCCTCTGGTCATCCTGGAGGCGGACAGCTTCCCGAACTGGCTGGATGAGCAGCCGGAGGCCACGCGCACCTGGATCACCGCTCAGGGCTTTACCGCCGCCATTGGCAGCGCACTGACCCTGCCGGATGCAGACGGAAAGATCGCGATGGCCCTTGCCGGAATCGGCACAGCCAAGACCCGCAGACGCGGTCGCTTCGCCCTGGCCGCCTCTGCCGTCAAACTGCCCAAAGGTATCTACCGCATTGCCTCGGGCCTGCCCACGGATTCGGCCGAAACCGAGTGCCTCGGGTGGCTTCTGGCAAGATACAGCTTTCAGCGATATCACGCAGCGCCCAACACATTCCCGGACCTTGTCGCCCCTGATGGCGTTGATGCCACCCGTATCGAAGCCATGGCCGCTGGCGAAGCCCTCACCCGTGACCTCATCAACACCCCAACTTCCGACATGGGCCCTGATGCGCTGGAAGGGGCAGCGCGTGCCCTGGCCGATCAGTTCAAGGCGCAGATCGACGTCACAACCGGCGACGCATTGCTCGATGCCAATTTCCCGATGATTCATGCGGTCGGGCGGGCCTCCTGCACGGCACCACGGCTGATCGACATGCGCTGGGGTTACAGCGGTCCGCAACTGGTTCTTGTGGGCAAAGGCGTGTGCTTTGACACCGGCGGACTCAATCTCAAGCCCGGTACCTCGATGGGTCTGATGAAGAAGGATATGGGTGGCGCGGCGACCGTGCTTGGTCTGGCACATATGATCATGGCGCTCAATCTGCCGATACGCCTGCGCGTTCTGATCCCGGCGGTGGAAAACTCGGTGTCGGGTAACGCCTTCCGCCCGCAGGATATCCTCACCTCACGCAAGGGGCTGACGGTTGAGATCAACAACACCGACGCAGAGGGCCGGCTTATACTGGCCGATGCACTGGCGCTGGCAGATGAAAGCACGCCTGACCTGATTGTGTCGATGGCGACCCTCACAGGGGCCGCACGCGTAGCCGTAGGCCCGGATCTCGCGCCCTTCTTCTCGGATAGCGACAAGGATGCGACAGATCTGTCAAGCGCGGGTGCGCAGATGGCTGATCCTCTCTGGCGCCTGCCCTTCCACGAGCCTTATGAAACGATGATCGAACCGGGCATCGCCGATCTGGACAATGCACCCAGTGGCGGATTCGCCGGATGCATCACCGCCGCGCTGTTTCTGCGCCGCTTTGTGACCGATACACCCCGCTATGTGCATTTCGATATCTACGGCTGGCAACCCACTCCCGCGCCCGCGCGGCCCAAAGGCGGTGTCGGCATGGGCGCACGAGCCATCCTGGCCGCACTGCCGCAGCTTCTCGACCTGTGAGCACGCCCATGCAAATCGGTGTCCCTTTGGTCGATCTGCGTCGCACGGCGCAGGGCCCAAGGGATCGGCAACTGCTGCTGGGTGATGCGGTGGATGTCCTCGAGACACAAAGCGAATCCGTCCGCGTCAAGGCGCTGAAGGACGGCTACACCGGTTACCTGCCCGCCCGCGTTCTGGCACCACGCAGCCCTCCGACCCATTTTGTGTGCGCAGCCGCCACCCACGCTTATCACGAACCGGATCTCAAAAGCCCGGATCTCGAACTGCTGAGCTTTGGCGCAGGCCTCACGGTCTCGGGCAAGCAAAACGGCTTTGCGCGGACCAATCGCGGATATGTGCCCGCAATCCACCTCCGACCCCGCGAAACCCCATGCGCTGACCCGATAGAGGTCGCGGAACTCTTTCTGGGCACGCCCTATCTGTGGGGCGGAAACAGCCGCTCGGGTATTGACTGTTCGGGCCTCGTGCAAGCCGCCTGCCTGGCCTGCGATATCCCCTGCCCCGCAGACAGCGGCCCGCAGGAAGCCGACCTTGGCCACAGCCTGCCCAAAGACACGCCCCCCCAACGCGGCGACC
The DNA here is from genome assembly GCF_049276915.1 of Aestuariivita sp. Taxonomy (NCBI): domain Bacteria; kingdom Pseudomonadati; phylum Pseudomonadota; class Alphaproteobacteria; order Rhodobacterales; family Paracoccaceae; genus Aestuariivita; species Aestuariivita sp. The sequence goes on from NZ_JBASXK010000158.1 coordinate 61,982, forward strand.
TGCTCTTCTGGAAAGGCCATGTCGCCTGGGTGATCTCCCCAACCCGGCTGCTTCACGCCAATGCCCATGCCATGGCAACGACCACCGAGGATCTGCAGACAGCAATTGCACGGATCAAGGCCGCCGGAGACGGACCTGTGACCAGTCACAAAAGACTCTGAGACTTCTTTCTGGTCAAAAAACCCCGGGGGAGCTTGAGGGGGCTGGCCCCCTCATGACGACAGCGCAGATCAAAGCGGGACCGAAGACTACTCGACCGCGCGGATGAGCTTGAGTTCCAGAACCCTCAACACAGATTTCAGATCTGCACCGCGCTTCAGAATACGACCGTCCATCCCCACGACAGAATACATGCCCTGCCGGTTACGCATCTTGGGATGTTTTTCGATCCGATACAGCGGATTTTCCGCCGTGCGCCTGAAAACCGAAAACACGGCATACTCGCGCAAGCTGGAAATCCCATAGTCGCGCCATTCCCCTGCAGCGACCATGCGGCCATAAAGCCCCAGGATAACCGAAAGCTCGCGTCGGTCAAACGCCACCTGAGGGGGGGCGACACCCGTTGGGTTTTGAAATGTCATAAGACCAGCCTTGCCGCGAACGGCGGCGAAATCAAGAGCCCTCTGACAGACCAAATCGTTGACTCAACCCAGCATCTGGTGCCGGCATTGCAGCCAGGCCGCCCTCCGCCTGATCCAGCCAGGCTTCAGCCAGGGGAGAAACACGGGCGTATACACTTGCCGTCGCGGCACGCGGATCACTCAGGGCGGCATCCTGGGGCATCAATTCGCGCACCGGTTCGGGATGTCGCAGAACCAGCCGGCGCCAGCGATGCACCAGCATGACCCGCGCGGCGGCCCCATCCAACGGTTCGCTCAGTTCTGCCTGTTCCAGCACCGCGATATCTGCGGCCAGCGCCGTAAGCGCGGCGCGCATCTCATCGTCCAGAATACGCGCGCGATAGGCTGGCGACATCTCCGCAAGCCGCCCCGTGACCACGCAATCCGCATCCAACGGCGCGCGCCCTTCGGGCACAAGACCAACCGACGGCAAAGAGCCATTGAGATACACATAAAGCGACCAATGTTCGACATCGCCCGTTTGTGGCGGCGCGTAGATCAGGCTGGTCGCCGGTGCAAACCGCTCCAGACCTTGCGGGCTGAGCCTGTAAAGACTGGTGCGCCCCACGCGTTCACTCTCGACCCAGCCATCCCGGCCCAGCCGAGAGAGGGCGGTGCGCAACGCACCTTTCTCGACGCCGATGCGCGACATCACGGCTCCCAGCCGGGCTGTCGAAATCACACCCCCCCGGTGTTGCACCAGATCGCCGAAAACGGTGATCACCAGCGACCACACCCGCAGGCGGCCTTCGCTGTGCAGCGCATCGATAAGGGGTCTGAGCGGGTCCATCCGTCGGGTTTACCGGCTGCGCCCGGGCTTGGAAAGACGGTGCTTGTGATCCAGGCGGGCGTGGCGGGCCAGCCCCTCACACCAGCAGACCAATTCCTCGAGCCAAAACCTGCCGCAGGCCTCTAGGCAGGCCGGTCATAGCTGACCATCGTCAGCAGCTCATACTGGGCAACCTGCTCACCGTTCTGATTGGTCAGCGTGACGTTCCATGCAACTTCGCCATAGGCTTCGGTGCGCTGCGTCTTGCGTTTGCAGGTCAGGCGCACGGCGATGCTGTCACCGGGGCTGACGGGTTTCTGAAAGCTCAGACCGTTCAGACCGGTGTTTGCCAGAACAGGTCCGGGATCGGGTTGCACAAACAGACCTGCGGCGAAGCTGAGCAGAAGATATCCATGCGCCACGCGGCCCGGGAAGAACGGGTTCGCTTTTGCCGCTTCCTCGTCCATGTGGGCATAAAATGTATCGCCCGTGAAATGCGCAAAATGTTCGATATCTTCCAGCGTAACGACGCGGGGTGCCGTATGCAGCGTCTCGCCAATCGCGATCTCACCAAAGGTGCGCTGGAACGGATGATCGGGACCTGTGGTTTCCCTGGCCCCCGGCACCCATTGTCCAGTGATCGCGGTGATCACATCGGGGCTGCCCTGAATGGCGGTACGCTGCATGTAATGCAGCACGCCGCGCACACCGCCCAGTTCTTCGCCTCCGCCTGCGCGTCCCGGCCCGCCATGCACCATATGCGGCAGAGGGGCACCATGGCCGGTTGCCTCTTTGGCGTTGCTTGCCCCGGTGATGTAGAGCCGCCCGTGCCAGGCCGCTGATCCCAGCGCCACGCTGCGCGCCACGGCCGGATCATCCGTCACCAGCGAGGCCACGAGCGAGCCGCCACCACGATTGGCAAGCGCACTGGCGTGATCAAGATCGCGGTAGGACATGAGGGTCGAGACCGGTCCGAAAGCCTCGAGTTCATGCACAGAGGTTGCCCCATCCGGGTCATCACAACGCAGGAGCATCGGCTTGAGAAAGGCCCCCTCGGCGCTTGCGCCGACAAGCGCGTCTGGTTCCGGGTTTCCGGTCAATGTCACGGTCTCGTTGGCAAGTGCCTGTATCTTGGCCAGAACATCCGCCTTTTGATCAAGCGAGGCGAGGGCTCCCATCCTCACACCGTCCTGCGCGGGATCGCCGATCGACACAGCCGAAAGCCGCGCGATCAGCGCTTCGGTGACATCCGCCATTGCGGCGTTCGGCACGATGATCCGGCGGATCGCGGTGCATTTCTGACCTGCCTTTACAGTGATTTCCTGTCCGACTTCCTTGATGAAGTGATCAAATGCCGCCGTTCCTGGCTGTACATCCGGCCCCAGAATGGTGGCGTTCAGGCTGTCCTGCTCGGAATGAAACCGCACGGAATGACGCATCAGATGCGGGTTGCGGCGCAACATCAATGCCGTGTCAGCAGAGCCTGTGAACGCCACCGCATCCTGTGCGCCAAGGCGATCCAGCATGTCGCCCACCCCACCAACGACCAGTTGAACCGCGCCCTCGGGCAGAATCCCGCTTTCGATGATCATGCGGAAACAGGCTTCGGTCAGGTAGGATGTCTGCGTGGCCGGTTTCACAATGGCGGGCATGCCTGCAAGCAGAGTCGGTGCCAGCTTTTCCAGCATCCCCCAGACCGGGAAGTTGAACGCGTTGATATGAATTGCAACGCCCTGCAAAGGCACGGCGATGTGCTGACCCACGAAACCGCCTGACCGCGACAGACCCTCAAGGTCGCCATCGACATAGATATGGCCATCGGGCATCTCGCGCCGCCCCTTGGAGGCAATGACCATCATGGTGCCGATGCCGCCCTCTATATCGACCGCGCCATCGCGCCGCGTGGCACCGGTCAGCGGATTGAGCGCATAGAGTTCCTCCTTGCGGGTACCCAGATAGACCGCAAGCGCCTTGATCATCTTGGCGCGCTCATGAAATGTCATGGCGCGCAGGGCCGGTCCGCCGACCAAGCGGGCCCAGTCCAGCATTCCCAGCACATCCAGTGCTGCCCCGCCTGCAAGCGCGATCTGTTTTGCGGTGACAGGTCCGATCACCGCACGGGCGTCCGCCCCCGGTTCCACCCATTTGGCCATTGCGTAACTGGCTGGTCTCAGCATGTCGGTTCCTCCCTCGGATCTGGGGCACCATGCCTCGCTCTGAACAACAAATCAACACTCTTGACCGTATGGTCGGTTTTGTGCAGGTTGACGCATATGGGAGGATCACAGCCATGACGCCACAAGCCCGCGCTGAAAAAAGCGCTGCAGTGATGTGGGAGAACGATGCCGCCAGCAAATGGCTTGGCATGCGCCTTGATGCAGTCGGCCCCGGCACCGCCACCTTGTCATTCGAGGTTCAGTCGCATCACCTGAACGGGCATTACATCTGCCATGGCGGCTATATCTTTACGTTGGCCGACAGCGCCTTTGCCTTTGCCTGCAACAGCTATAACCAGCTGACCGTAGCGCAGGAAAACCAGATCACTTACCTGTCTCCCGGAAAGGGTGGCGAACGCCTGACCGCCCATGCCGTGGAAACCGCGAAAGCCGGGCGCTCGGGCGTCTATGACATCACTGTAACCGGCCAGGATGGGCGTAAGGTCGCGGTGTTCCGCGGCCTGTCGCGCACCATCAAGGGCCAGCATTTCGACGAGGAGCAGACATGACCCACGCCTATCTTTGCGACGGGCTGCGCACGCCCATTGGCCGCTATGGCGGTGCCCTGTCCAGTGTGCGCCCCGATGACATGCTTGCCCATGTGATCGCCGAAGTCATGAAGGCCCACCCGAACATGCCAGTGGACGAAGTCCTGGCAGGTTGCGCCAATCAGGCCGGCGAAGACAATCGAAACGTGGCGCGTATGGCGGCATTGCTGGCAGGACTTCCCGACACGGTTCCGGGAGGGACGATCAACCGGCTTTGCGGCTCGGGCCTTGATGCGGTCGGGACTGCCGCGCGCGCCGTGCGCACCGGCGAGGCCGATGTGGTGATCGCCTGCGGCGTTGAATCGATGTCGCGCGCTCCGCTGGTCATGCCCAAGGCGGATGCCGCGTTCTCTCGCCGTGCCGAGATCTATGACACAACCATCGGCTGGCGCTTTGTGAACCGCCAGATGCACAAGCACTACGGCACCGATTCCATGCCCGAGACCGCCGAGAATGTCGCGACAGACTATGACATCACCCGCGACGCACAGGATGCTTTCGCGCTGCGCTCGCAAACACGGGCTCTGGCAGCAATCGCCAACGGTCGCCTGGCGCGCGAAATCACGCCTGTCGCGATCCCCCAGCGCAAAGGCGATCCGACGATCGTCGACACGGATGAACACCCCCGCCAGACCACATTGGAAAAACTGGCCAGCCTGCCTGCGCCCTTCCGTGAGGGTGGCTCGGTGACTGCTGGCAATGCCTCGGGTGTCAATGACGGGGCGGCGGCGGTGATTGTTGCATCACAGGCCGCCGTAGAAAAATATGGCCTGACACCGCGCGCGCGCATCACAGGGATGACCACCGTCGGTGTTCCGCCCCGCATCATGGGGATCGGTCCTGCGCCCGCCACCGAGAAGCTGATGGCGATGAACGGTCTGAGCATTTCCGATATTGACCTGATCGAACTGAACGAGGCTTTCGCCGCACAAGGTCTGGCGGTAATGCGGCAGCTGGGCTTGCCCGATGACGCCGATCACGTGAATCCGAACGGTGGTGCAATCGCGCTTGGCCACCCGCTGGGCATGTCAGGCACACGTCTGGCCCTCACCGCCTCCATCACCATGACCCAGAACGATCTCGATCGCGCCATCTGCACGATGTGCATTGGCGTTGGACAGGGCATCGCCCTGCTGCTGGAGAAAGCCTGATGAAAGATCTCACCCCACGCCGCGAAGACCTGAACCCGATCGAGATCGCCTCACGCGACGAGATCGCCGCGCTACAGCTTGATCGTCTGAAATGGTCGCTGAAACATGCCTATGACAACGTCCCCCATTACAAGGCAAGCTTTGATGCGGCAGGTGTTCACCCCGATGACCTGACCAGTCTGGAAGACCTTGCAAGGTTTCCCTTCACCGTCAAAAAAGACCTGCGCGACAATTACCCGTTTGGCATGTTCGCTGTCCCGCGCGATCAGGTGGCGCGTATCCACGCCTCTTCTGGCACCACAGGCCAACCGACAGTTGTCGGCTATACCCAGAAAGACCTCGATGTCTGGGGCGAAGTGGTCGCGCGGTCCCTGCGCGCGTCCGGCCTCAGACCGGGTGACTTGCTTCACAATGCTTATGGCTATGGTCTCTTTACCGGAGGTCTGGGAATTCATCTGGGCGCAGATGCACTGGGGCTCACGACAGTTCCGATCTCGGGCGGCATGACCCAGCGCCAGGTCCGCCTCATCGAGGATTTCAAACCCAAAGGCATCACCGTGACGCCGTCCTACGCGCTGTCGATACTTGATGAATACGCGGCTCAAGGCCTTGATCCGCGCGAAAGCTCCCTGGAAGTCGGCATCTTTGGCGCAGAGCCCTGGACCAATGCCATGCGCATGGAAATCGAGCAGGCCTTTGATATGCATGCGGTCGACATCTATGGGCTGAGCGAAGTCATGGGTCCCGGTGTCGCCAATGAATGCGTGGAGACCAAAGACGGCCTTCACATCTGGGAAGACCATTTTTATCCCGAGATCATCAACCCCGAGACCGGCGAGGTCGTTGCCGATGGCGAGATCGGGGAACTTGTCTTTACCTCGCTCTCCAAGGAAGCCTTTCCGATCATCCGCTATCGCACCCGCGATCTGACCCGACTTTTGCCCGGTACGGCCCGATCGATGCGGCGGATGGAAAAGGTCACCGGGCGGAGCGACGACATGATCATCCTGCGCGGTGTCAATGTCTTCCCCACCCAGATCGAAGAACAGTTGATGACTGTCAAAGGCCTTGCCCCGCATTTCCAGATCGAACTCTCGCGCCCTGACCGGATGGATCAGATGCGTGTATTGACCGAAGCAGCCGAAGGCTTTTCGGGCAAAGATGATCGCGCCCATGCAGCCGCCGATCTGGCGCATAAGATCAAGGCTTCAGTCGGTATTTCGGTCAAGATCGATGTGGCCGATCCCGGCGGTGTGGAACGCTCGCAAGGGAAGGCCGTCCGCATTCTGGACAAGCGCCCCAAGACCTGATGCCACGCGGGATCGCAAAGGATCACGATGAAAAACGCGCGGCCCTGCGCAAGGGGGCAGCGGCATATTTTGCCACCCATGGCTATGACCGCGCCTCGATGACTGGCGCGGCGCGGGACTGCGGCGTCTCCAAGGCGCTGATCTATCACTACTATGACAGCAAGGAGGCCCTGCTCTTTGATATCCTCGACACCCATCTGTCGGAATTGGTGGATGTGGTGGATGATGCGAAATCCGAAGGCCTGCCGGGCCTGATCCGCGCGATCCTCGCCGCCTATGAGGACGCGGATGCAGAACACAAACTGCAGCTGGATGCGCTTGCGACCCTGCCACCCGAGATGCAGACCCCCCTGATCACCCTGCAACGCCGGCTGGTCGCGATCATGTCCGATGCGGTGACGTCAGAGCGCCCGGACCTGCCCCCGGACCGTCTGCGCGCCGTGACGATGACGGTCTTCGGCATTCTCAACTGGTTTTACATGTGGCATCGCCCCGGCAAGGGCCTGAGCCGCGCGGCCTATGCCGATCTGGCGGCGGAGTTTGTCCGGGGTGGGATTGCGGCAGCCTGAGCGGATGCGGTTTCAGTCAACCAAATCAGGCTGACGGCAGATGTCAGGCTCACGCGAAACTTCCCTGACAAAACCACCCCGAAGACATCGTCCCCCCATGTCCGTAAAACAGCCACAACCGCTCGCCCTGCGCGGTGGTCACGACCCAGTAATCCCGTACACCCGAACGCCAATTGGGATCATCCAGCCACCATTCCGGCGCAATCCGTTCCGGCCCCGTGGCCTGAAGCAATTGCCAGTCACGCCCCCGCCAGCGAAACTGCGCTGAAAGCTGCGGGACATCCAAAGCCTGAACCGGTTCAGGGTGCCACAGGCACAGGGGGCGCGGCACCGGTGGGACCGGCCAATCCGGGGCCGGGTCTGACCAGGCCGCAGCCATGATCTTTGATGTCTTTTCCGGGATATGGCTGGAGGCCGGATGCAGGCGTGTAATCGCCTCCAAACCCACGCGCGCACCCAGTTTGCCGATCAGATCATCCATGGCCGTATTGCTTGCAAGCCGCATGGTGACCGCGCGCCCGGCATCGGCATGACCGACTGTGGTGCGGACCTGCAGCAATTCTGTCTCCACCGCTTCGATCCGCAGCATGTCGATGCCAAAGCCCGCGTCGATACCGCCAAGCTTGAGCGCCAGAAGAGGCCGGATGCGATCAGGCGTATGAGCCGGGCGCGCCAGACCCACGGTCACCACTTCGGCCGCTTGATCAGTGCGATGCGCTTCCAGCCGTATACTGCGCGCACCCCGGCCCTGCGCCTCCAGTTTCTCGCACAGACGCGGCAACATCCGGTCAATCGCAGCCAGCAAATCTTCCTCCAGACCAATGGGGTCCGGCATTGTCATCCGCATCGCGAAATGGAGCGGCGGGCGCGCCGGAGAGACCGGTTCCGGCGCACTGCCCATGGCCTGATCCAGGCGTAGCACCAGCCCCTTGCCAAACCGCCGCGCCAGCCCGGCACGGGGTTGACCCAGCAGATCACCGATGCGTCGCAGGCCCAGACGGCCCAATTGTGCAACCATTTCCGCGTCCAGCCGCAACGCTGCGACAGGCAAGGGGCTCAGCGCCCCATAGCTCTGCCCCGGAGGCGCGATAGAGGCCACATCCACAGTATCCGCCCTGACCTCATCGGGCGCTGTACCGCCCTTGTTCGAATGTCTCCTGCGCACCGCCCGCGAGCGCGTCGCGCGCGCCTCCTGATCTATCGCATCGCCCGAGCGCTGCCCCCCCGGCCTGCGCCCGGCATAGCGCGCCAAAGCCCAAGCCGCGCCACGGCTGTCCGCCAGCCCAATACGCACCGTCAGCCCCAGATCGGCACAATCCGTCTGCACCACGCCACACAGCGCCTTTTCTCCCCCAAAGAGATGCGCACAGCCTGTCAGATCGACGATCAAGCCATCCTGCCCCTCTTGCGCCACCCAGGGTGAGAATTTGCCTGCCCAGCGCCTCAGCGCCATCAGGAACTGAGTCTCGGCAGGGATGTTGCGACTTTTCGTCAGAAGATTCGCACACATCGCATGGGCATCCCGCAGGGGCTGGCCAATATAAAGGCCAGCCGCCTCACCCTGTTGATTGAGCGACGAGATAACCTGTGCATTGCGCTCCTCGGCGACGATGGCCAGTGGGATGTCGTCCAGACCATGGCCCATACGCATCAGGCGTTCTGCACCAAGACGGGGAAACCAAAGAGACAGGGTGCGGCGGTTGGGCATGGCGGATCATATCAAGGTTCTAAATGTTCCTGTTATGGTCCGATTTAGCGCGCAGGATGACTTGAGTCGAGTCACCAGCAGAAAGCGCGGGGAAATTCCTGTTTCCCCGCGCTTGATTGTTGAAAAGGAGCGCCTTGCCAGGCCCTTGCGTCTATTCGGTTGCGACAGGCAGCCCTTCGGGCTGGCCAACCACGACAAAGCGCAGGTTCTCAGGCTGCAGAACACGCTCTGCCACCCGCGAGATATCCTCAAGCGTCACCGCATTCACTTTGTCATTCCGGGTCGTGATGTAATCCAAACCCAGACCCTGCATCTGCATTGCCGTCATGATGCTTGCAATCTGCCCATGGCCGTCAAAACGCAGTGGATAGGCTCCCGTCAGATAGGTCTTGGCCGCATCCAGTTCTTCGGCCGTGACGCCCTCGGTGGCCATGCGCGCCCATTCCGCCTTGATCACCTCGACCGCTTCCGCCACCCGATTATTGGCCGAGGCCACACTGCCCATGTAAACCGCGGCCAGATCCTTGGGCAGCAGATAGGAATACACCCCATAGGTCAGGCCGCGTTTCTCACGCACCTCGGTCATCAGACGGCTTTCAAAACCGCCCCCACCCAGAATGTGGTTCATCACGAACGCCGCAAAGAAATCCTCATCATCCCGTTCGATCCCGATATGGCCGAACAGCGCAACAGATTGCGGCGTATCGTAGGGAACAACCGTCACACCCCCGCTCAGCGTCACCTGGGCCGGACCGGGAATAGGAGCACCGGTTTCAGGCAGATCACCAAGCAGATCGTCCAGAAAGACGCCCAGCTCTTCCGCGGTGATATCGCCAACGGCCCCGACATAAAGCCGATCCCGCGCGAGGGCACCAAGATGCGCCGCCTGCAGATCCTCGCGTGTGAGGGCGGCGACACTGTCGACCGTCCCCTTGCCTGAACGTCCATAGGGGTGATCGCCATAGGCCATCGCCGAGAATGTGATGCCCGCAATGTCATTGGGGTCCTGCGCATCAGACCGCAGGCCTGAAAGCACCTGTTGGCGCACGCGCTCGATCGCGTCTGCATCAAAGCGCGGCTGCGTCAACGCCAGCTTCAACAGAGCCGCCGCTTCGTCGCGGTTTTCACTCAGGAAGCGGGCCGAGATCGAGACATCATCATCGCTGGAGTCAAATCTGATCGAGGCCGCCAGCGATTCCAGCGAGCGCGCGAATTCACGTGCATCCAGATCACCGGCCCCTTCTTCGAGAAGTCCCGCCATCAGGTTGGTCGCGCCCTGCGCATTCACATCATCCAGAGACGTTCCCCCACGAAACCTCAACTCGAGCGCCATGAAGGGAATCGAGTGATCTTCGACCAGCCAGGCGGTGATGCCGCCCGGGGTTTCAACGGCCTTTATGTCCACATCCGCCCAGGCGGGTGACAGCAGCACGACGCTGAAAACAGCTGCAAGAAAGCGGATCATTGCAGAACCTCCTCTGCCTGCATCAGCCAACCCGTGACTGACGCTTCCGGACGTAATACGGCACGCGCCGCCTCGACGATGTCCTCGGCCGTAACCGCCTGCAGAATATCCGGCCAGGCCTGAACATCCGCAATTGTCAGACCCGAGGTCAACGCGCGACCATAGCGGTTGGCAATGCCTTCGGCATTGTCGCGCGCATAGATTTCCGAGGCACGCAACTGCATCTTGATCCGGTCAAGCTGTTCTGCGTCGACACCATCCTCGATGAACTGGGCCAGTGCAGTATCCATTGCCGCTTCGGCCTCTTCCAACGTCACATTCGGAGCCGGCACAACGATGACATCAAAGCTGGTATCATCCAGTGACACCCCGCTGTAAAAAGCGCCCGTGAAGACCGCGACCTGGCTGTCAAACTGCAGCTTTTCCGCCAGGTAGGACGTCGTGCCCCCGCCCAGAATCTCCGCCAGGAACACCAAGGCAGCCGCCTTTTCCTGTGCACCGCTGTCGCGTTCAGGTGCGATATAGGACCGGCTCACATAGGGCTGTGCCACGCGTGCGTCGCGATAGATCACACGCCGCTCGGCCCGCTGGGGCGGCTCTTGCGAGCGGATACGCTCGGGCAGAGCGGGATTTGCAGGGATCACGCCATAGTGGATTTCGGCCAATGCGCGCACCTCTTCAGGATCGACATCCCCTGACACGATCAGGATCGCGTTGTTGGGCGAATAATGGATGTCATAGAAGGATATTGCATCCTCCATATCCAGCGCCTCCATTTCATGACGCCAGCCGATGATCGGCACGCCATAGCGATGGTTGAGATATTGCGCGGCGTTCATCTGTTCCGAGAACAAGGCGCGCGGGTTGTTTTCCACACGCTGGTTGCGCTCTTCCAGGATGACCTGGCGCTCGGTGACGATGTCACGCTCGGTAAGGCGGATGTTGACCATGCGATCGGCCTCCATCTGCATCATGAGATCCAGGCGGTCCGCGGCAACGCGTTGGAAATAGGCCGTGTAATCCCAGCTGGTAAAGGCATTGTCGCGCCCCCCATTGGCCGCGACGGTGGCCGAAAGTTCACCGGATTCAAGCGTATCCGTTGCCTTGAACAACAAGTGCTCAAGGAAATGCGCCACACCCGATGATCCGATTGGTTCATCTGCCGATCCAGCCCGGTACCAGACCATGTGCTGCACCACCGGCACGCGGTGATCTTCGATCACCACCACCTGCATACCATTGTCCAGCTCAAAGCTGGTGACAACATCGTCAATCTCTTGCGCATGCGTGAGCGAAGTGGCCACGCTCAGACCCAAAGCCAACGTGATGGCACGCAACATAGGCGGTTCCTCCTGTCAGGTTGAAACTGAACCTACGTCTTGTCTCGCGCCATTCAAGCGGTCATGGCGGATTTGTGAGGGCTCATTGAAACTCGGGGGGTGCCGAGGGGGTCGCAATGCCGGCACCGCGGAACTGACGCTCGACCTCGAAGGGGTTGAGCATCTGTTGGTTATAGACCTGATTGTACCGATCTGTCCGGAACAGACGGAACTGTGTCAGTCGCCCGCGACGGTTGCGGAAATCCTGATCTTCCTGCGCAAGAGTCTGGCGGATGTTCTCAGGTACGCCATTGCGGCTCGCGTAGGTGACCAGCCCGCCATCCGAAGACGGCACCCCCTGATCTTCCAGCGCCGAGGCGCGTCCGCCAAGCGCCACAATGGCGTCCACATTGGGCTGTGGGTCGGTGCGGTTGGTGCCACCTGGCGTCGGTTCAGGCAGTTCAGCAAAATTGGCAGGCTGTGTCAGAGGCTTGACCGGCATGATCAGGAATTCATCAGGACCCGCACCATTGGTGCGCAGATCACGCAGACCCGCGTTCGAACATCCGGCAACTGCCAGAACCGCTATCAAAAGTGCACATCGGGACAAGGCCATTGCCACCCTCCAGACCGTTCAGGGACTATCTAGCGGAACCGAACTCCAAGGTCACGCAGCGTTTTTACCTCGGTCGCGACCTTCAAACAAGATCAGACCGATGGCTCCGGCAAAGATGAAGATATCCGCTATGTTGAACACATAGGGATTGTTGATCCCGCAGCAGGACATGTTCAGGAAATCCACCACAAATCCATAGGCGATCCGATCCACCACATTGCCCAGGGCACCACCGATCAGAAAACCCGCCGACATCGTCATCCAGCGATTGTCCTGAAACCGGCGTATCCACCAGAGCACACCCAGAACAACAAGAATTGAAAATACGACAAGCACCCAGCGCATCACATCGGGCGCATCGCCGAAAAGGCCGAAGTTTATGCCGCGGTTCTCGCCGTAACGGAACTGCAACAGCGGTGGAAAGACGTCGATACCGGAAATCTGACTGAGGCTGAGCACATGCAACATGACATATTTGCTGGCCTGATCCAGAAGGAAGGCCCAGAACCCGGCCCAGAAAACCAATCGCATCCTCTGCCTCCTAGTGGCGGAAATGGCGCATGCCGGTCAGCACCATGGCCAGCCCCGCCTCATCCGCAGCGGCGATCACCGCTTCGTCGCGCATGGATCCGCCCGGCTGGATGACCGCCGTGGCCCCTGCCGCCGCCGCCTCCATCAATCCATCCGCAAAAGGAAAGAACGCATCCGAGGCCACAGCCGATCCTTGGGTCAATGACGCCGGCAAGCCCAGGGCTTCAGCCATGCGTTCGGCTTTCCTAGCCGCAATCAGCGCGCTGTCCAACCGGCTCATCTGGCCTGCACCCACGCCGACAGTGGCCCCGTTCTTGACATAGACAATGGCGTTGGACTTCACATGTTTCGCGATCGTCCAGGCAAAGAGCAGATCAGCCATCTCGGCATCGGTTGGCTGGCGCTTTGTAACCACCTTCATATCCGCAAGATCGACATGCCCCGCGTCTTTGTCCTGCACCAGCAAACCGCCAGCCACCTGCTTGAAGGCCAGACCCGCGCTGCGCGGATCCGCAAGGCCTGCGGTTGTCAGCAACCTGAGGTTCTTCTTCTTGCTGAAAATACGGACTGCCTCATCATCAGCCCCGGGCGCGATCACCACCTCGGTGAATATCCCGGTGATCTCCTGCGCCGTTTCACCGTCCAAAGGCTGGTTCAGCGCGACAATCCCGCCAAATGCGCTGGTGCGATCGCAATCGAACGCCTTTTGATAGGCCTCCTTCAGCGTGCGCCCCCGCGCCGCGCCGCAGGGGTTGGCGTGCTTGATGATGACACAGGCCGGACCATCCTGGGGCGCAAACTCACTGATCAGTTCAAAAGCCGCATCCGTGTCGTTGATGTTGTTATAGCTCAGCTCCTTACCCTGGTGCTGCACAGCCGTTGCAACCCCCGGCCGCGCCGATCCATCGATATAGAAAGCAGCTTGTTGATGGGGGTTTTCGCCATAGCGCAAGCTCTGCGCCAGTTCACCGGCAATCACGCGGCGGCGCGGCGCGGTCTCGCCCAGCGCGCCTGCCATCCATGTGGACACGGCCGCATCATAGGCTCCGGTGTGCGCATAGGCTATCTGGGCAAGACGCTGACGAAACCCATAAGAGGTTGCGCCGTCATTGGCATCCAGTTCGGCCAGAAGCGGCTCATAGTCCTGAACATCCACCACAACAGTGACGAAGGCATGGTTCTTGGCCGCAGCCCGGATCATCGCCGGACCACCGATGTCGATATTCTCGACGCAGGTGTCATAGTCAGCGCCTTTGGCGACCGTCTCTTCAAACGGGTAGAGGTTCACCACCAGCAGGTCGATCGCGCCAATGCCGTGCTGTTTCATGGCCGCCAGGTGGCTGTCTGAATCGCGCAGCGCCAACAGCCCGCCATGCACCATCGGATGAAGCGTCTTGACCCGGCCATCCATCATCTCGGGAAATCCGGTGATCTCGGCCACATCACGCACCGTCAGCCCGGCCTCGCGCAGCGCCTTGGCCGACCCCCCCGTGCTGAGCAGTTCAACCCCCCGATCCGAGAGCGCACGGCCCAGTTCAATCAATCCGGTCTTGTCGGATACGGAAAGCAGCGCGCGGCGAACGGGAGAAAGATCGGTCATGGGAAAGGCAGCCTTATCGGTCAGTCGTTGAATTCAAGCTCGTCCCGGTTGAGATCGCGCACGCCTATGGCTGTGTCCTGTGCCTTGGCCAGCGACCACCGGATGCGGGTCGCATACTCCATTGCTGTCCCAGATAGAACAATCTGTTTTGTCGCGCGTGGCTTGAGCCTGCCTTTTTCAAGAAAAACACTGGGTTCAAGAGACAATCTTGCCCCGCTGTCGTGACGGAACACCCAGATTTCGCCACTCTTGAGCGCCATCGAGATCGCCGCGCCCCCCAGATCGACTGTCGCATCTACTTCCGGGTGCAGATGAAACCGCACGGCATAGGGCACACCCTTCAGCTTGGTTGCATCAAGCACCTTGTCAAACAGCACCTTGTGCGGATCCTGAAGCGCCAACAGCATGTCTTCACCCGCCAGACCGCGGCCATCAAAACTCATCTCCAGAATACGGGCGTGGGTCAGCCCATGCGAGGCGACATAGCCGTCATGTCCACCCTCAAAGCGAATGCCATCGGACAGCTCAGACATTTCGAACGGCACATCCTTTGGTGCCGAGACCAGAGGTTCGGTCTGACTGCCGCGCGGTACCTCACCCAGCCGCGCGCTGGAAAACCCATCAAGGCAGAGCACGGAATGGGACGGAGTCGCGCGGCCGGCACGGCGCCATTCAGCGCCAAAGCTTTTCCCCGATCCGCAATTCACGATCAGCGGGCGACGCCCGGATGTCAGCTCGAATGAAAGCGTGGATGCATGTGCGTTGAGCGAGGCATGTCCTTTTGGCGGCGCGCTGGCATCGATCACGATGCTGGTCCGCCCGCCCGACAGACGGGCATAGCCCATCGCAAGCCCATCGCGATGGCGTTCTTTCACCTCGGAGGCGGCAAGCGCGTGATCCAGCCGCCCTTCCAACCCACGACCGCCACCATGAAACCGTGCCAGCCCTCCATCAGAATGCCGCAGGGTCCGCAGAGTTGGCGCAATCCGTTCTATGGCAGCGACCTGCGCGTCCGGTACCTTGTGCCCGGCATCCGTCAGCGCAGCAGCAGCCCAGGTCAGCAACATGAACACATCCAGCAGTTCTTCGGGATTGCGCGTCGGCAGCCCACCCTGATCGTCAATCTGCGCGCTGCATTCCCGCGCCAGAGCGTTGATCGCCGGTGTGGCCAGCGCCTCTTTGCCCTGCAGCGCAAGACCCGCATAGATCAAGCCAGTGAGCGCTTCAAACCGGGGCAATCCCGGTGCCGCGCCCTGCCAGCGCTTTGCCAGAAACCACGTCTGACGGGCCAGCGAGCCGTAAAAAGCCTCGCTTTCCGGTTTTTCCAGACCGCGCAGCAAGAAAAGGGCATGGTTGATCCAGCGAATGACGCGCCTGCCGGTCAGATCCGGCGTCCATCCCGGGCCAGAACCATCGCCATGGGTCTCGATCCAGCCCCATACCCATTTCTGCGCCAGCGCGCGTGCCGGTGCATCGCCAACCGAGGCCAGGTCATCCAGCCAGGCAAAACCGTTGATGTCTTCTGCATAGGTCAGGTCAGGTGGCTCGATGGCCCAGAGGTCTGTATCCTGCGCTTCGATCAGATATCCGCTGAACAGCAGGTTTCCGGCAACAAGCTGTCGTCCGCGCGCGAAAGACCCTATCGTGCGGGGCTCGGGAGAGGACACGAAACCACGCGCTGCCGTTTGCCGACGGCTGAGCCGGGCATAAAGCCGATTTAGTAGTCGCGCCTGCTGTTCCGACAGCCGGGATTGGGATGACATATGCTCTGCCTCATACGCTCTCTGGCGTTTCACCAGATCATAGCTCTATGACGCGCCCAAGTCACCGGGCTTATTGCGTGATCTATTCTTTGCGCAGAACGGCGATGTAAAATCCGTCCATTCCGCCCAGTTCAGCCCAGTAATCCGGACGCAGACGCAGACCACCTTCGGGCGTGATCCAGTCGGGATCCAGCCCCGGTTTGTTCAAGGCCTCGCGCTCGACGACGGCTCCGCTCAGACGTTCCAGCGCGTCGGTGATCTGGACTTCCCCCTCATCAGGCAAGAGAGAGCAGGTGCAATAGACCAGCCGCCCACCCGGCCGCAAAAGCGTCCATGCATGATCCAGCAGTCGGCTCTGCAACTCGAACAATGCCATGAACTCCGACCCGTCCTTGGCAAAGGGCAGATCAGGATGACGGCGGATCGTACCCGTGGCCGAACAGGGCGCATCAAGCAGGACGGCGTCATATTCGCCGGTTTGTTCAAGCGCATCGCCGACACGCAGCTCGGCGCTCAGACCGGTACGAGTCAGGTTCTCGCGCACCCGTCCCATGCGCGACTCGGAGGTATCAACCGCCACGACCCGGGCACCTGCTGCGGCCAGTTGCAGCGTCTTTCCGCCCGGTGCGGCGCATAAATCAATCACCCGCTCGCCGGGCTGAGGGTCAAGACACAGAACCGGGATCGCCGCGGCCGCGTCCTGCACCCACCAGGCTCCCTCTTCAAACCCGGGCAAGGTCGAGACCTGACCAGCCTCACGCAGACGCAGCGAGCCCGTGGGCAACACTTCTGCCCCCAGTTCGGCGACCAGACCGTCGTTTGCAGAT
This sequence comes from Aestuariivita sp., assembly GCF_049276915.1. NCBI lineage: Bacteria > Pseudomonadati > Pseudomonadota > Alphaproteobacteria > Rhodobacterales > Paracoccaceae > Aestuariivita > Aestuariivita sp. The sequence continues at coordinate 78,994 of NZ_JBASXK010000158.1, forward strand.
TTAAGTGACAAATCCATCGCTGCGCCGGCAAATTGTGCGCGTTCCATCCCGGCTACGGCCTCTGCCCCCCAGGCTGTCACCAACGGAACCCGCAGCCATTTGGGCAAGCGCGGAATACGCAGCGTATCCCATGCAGCAGGCCCTTGATCCGCGATCTTGCGCAGCACCGCGTTCACCAGCCCTTTCAGCTGCCCATGGCGTTTGCTTTGAGACACGATACTGACCATGGAATTCACCACCCCATGGGCCGCCTCGCCCTGACAGAGTTCGACCGTGCCAAGCCGCAGCGTGTTACGGATGGTAAGCGGTGGATATTTGCGCAAATGCTTCTGCAACAGTCGGTCAGCGCGCTCGAGGCCGCGCAACGTCTGCGTGGCAAGCCGCTGCGCACGGGCGCGATCCTGCGGGTCGAGCCGATCCAGAGCACCCGATGCAAGCAGCTCGGACATCAGACGTCCCTCACCGAGGATCTGATCCAGCAGATAAATGGCGCTGCGTCGCGCCTGTACACCTGTGTCGCTCATGAAACCTCGGCTTTGCTGACCTTGCCCCGGACGGAAGCGGGCGTATATCAAGGCTGTGAAGACAAAGGAACCCGGCATGACAGACACAGACCGCGACCAGCTGCCGCCTGCCGCCCAGCGCGCTCTGGCCGAAGCCGAAGCCCGCCGCAAAGAGGCCGAGGCAAAAGAACCGCTTCCCAAAGAACTTGGCGGTCGCGATGGTCCCGAGCCCGTGCGATACGGGGACTGGGAAAAGAAGGGCCTTGCCATAGACTTCTGAGGCGCGCCCTGCGGATTGCTCGTGCTGACGTGACCCGGGCAGTGCGCATGCGATCCCCGCTGGGCACAAAAAAGGCGCGGCACATCTGCCACGCCCCAATCTCAAAGCATCACTGATAGCTCAGCGCAGACGGAAAATCGCCGATTGGCCCTGTCCACGGTCCGACGTGAACCGGATGCGATCCTGATTGATCCGGACTTCCTGGCAATTGTAACCCAGATCGGTTCCACCCCAATCCAGATCACGGCAGAAATAGCCATCTTGCCAGGCCCATTTACCGGTCACTTCCCAGCGTGCACCCATGCCCGATATCTCGCCCGTCGGGCTGACTTCAAGCTCGACAAAAGGGCGGGTCAGTGTCTTTCCACCGACCACCTGTTTGAATTGGTTTTCATCAGCAATCTTGGCAAAGTCGGCAAGGACCGGACCAGCCATGAACGCGAAAGCAGCAGAGAGCAGATATGTACGCACAGGACAAACCCTCAAGAAACGCCGAATTACGAATATAAACTGATTACGCGCTTCTAACCGATTTGGATCACTTTTCAGAGCAAAATATGCACTCAATTCGCGCGAATCTGCACTGGAACGGGCATCAGAGGCCCAGAACATCCATCATGTCATAAGAACCCGGCGGCTTTCCCTGCCCCCAAAGCGCAGCACGCAGCGCCCCTCGGGCAAAAAGCGCGCGATCACTGGCCACATGGCGCAGAATGATTCGCTCGCCCGGGCCCGCGAACATGACGTCATGCTCTCCGATGATATCGCCGCCACGAATGGCGGAAAACCCGATGCGACCGGCCTCGCGGACACCCGTGATCCCATCGCGCCCCCGGTCAGACACATCGCCCAATGACACGCCACGCCCTTCGGCGGCGGCTTCACCCAGCATGAGGGCCGTGCCGGACGGAGCATCCACCTTCTGATTGTGATGCGCCTCGATCACTTCGATGTCGAAATCCTCATCCAGCGCCGCTGCCACCTTCTTTGTGAGCTGAACCAGCAGATTCACGCCAAGGCTCATGTTGCCCGCCCGCACGATCACCGCATGACGCGCGGATGGCTCAAGCGCTGCAATCTCCGCATCGGTAAAGCCCGTTGTCCCGATGACATGGACCAGCCTCGCCTGTGCCGCCAGCTTGGCGAACTCCAGAGTTGCAGCAGGTGCAGTAAAGTCGACAACGGCCTGCGCTTGGGCAAAGGCCTCCAGCGGATCATCCGTCACCGTGACGCCCAAAGGTGCCCCGCCCATCGCCGAGCCAAGATCCTGCCCAACCCATGCATGGCCCGTTCGCTCGACGGCCCCGATCAGTCGGGCCTTGTCGCTGCTGCTGATCACCTGAGCCAGCATCTGGCCCATCCGCCCGGAGGCTCCGGTCACCACAATTCCGGGAAGCTGTGTCATCTGGCTCTTGCTCCTGTCATTCTGCCCAGCCCTCTTACCCAAGCCTGACCTGCTTGGCAAAGGCTGGCCGACCGCTTAAGTGAAGAGCCATGGGAAAGAACAAGTTTCATGATGGATCGGGCCCGTCGCAGCGACAGCTGCGCGTGGGCGAATTGATCCGACGGACGCTGGCCGAAGTGCTGGCGCGCGGGGATATACATGACCCCGATCTGAATCGCCTGTCCATCACCGTGGGCGAGGTGCGCACCTCATCCGATCTCAAGATCGCGACGGCCTTCGTGCTGCCCTTGGGTGGCAAGGGCTCGGACGAGGTCCTCAAGCTGCTGGCGCGCAACAAGCACGAACTGCGCCGCATCATCGGCAAGAAACTCGCTTTGAAATATGCACCTGACCTGCGATTTCAGTTGGACGAGACCTTTGATCGTATGGACGATACGCGCCGCATAATGGCTCAGGACGTCGTGCGGCGGGATGTGGACGAGTGAAACCAGTCGCTGCCGCCCTTGGCATTTTTCTGGGCAGCGCCTCGGTGAGCTTTGCTGAATCGCTCGACTGCCGCGAGATGGCGCAAGGCAACAATATCTATGCGGTATGTAAAGTGGACGCGCGGCAGGCAGACATAAGACTGTTCCTGAACGACGACGATGGAACGCCGCTTGCCCAGTTCGACACGGTAAAGGACACGCTTGCGGCGGAAGGCAGAACACTGGCTTTCGGCATGAATGGCGGGATGTATCACGAAGACCGCGCGCCGGTCGGATTGTACATTGAACACGGCGAAGAGAAAATGCGCCTGATCCGGGGGGCAAGCCCGGGCAATTTCGGCCTTGTGCCCAACGGTGTCTTTTGCATCCGTGAAACCCGGGCAGACGTCATCGAAACAGAACGCTTTGCCGCCGCACCGCCTGCCTGCATCCATGCCACGCAATCCGGCCCGATGCTGGTGATCGACGGCGCATTGCATCCACGGTTTCTGCCCGAGAGCACCTCGCGCTTTATCCGCAACGGAGTCGGGACAAGCGCCGATGGCAGCCGCGTCGTCTTCGTGATCTCGCGGATCCCGGTGACATTCCATGAATTCGGCCGCTTCTTTCGCGACGATCTGGGACTGCCCAATGCGTTGTTTCTGGACGGCAACATTTCGCGCATCTACGCCCCACCGCTGAACCGGGATGACAAAGGCTTTCGCATGGGACCAATCATCGGCGTGGTACGGCAGGCCGATTGACCCTCAAGAGCAGCCGCGTATAAGGCGATCTTTCCGAACAACCACTAAACAAAAGGCAGCGCTTTGGCACGCAAGGGACGCGACATATCCGGATGGCTGGTGGTTGACAAACCCGCCGGTCTCACCTCGACCGCCGTGGTCAACAAGGTTCGCTGGGCACTTCAGGCGAAGAAGGCAGGTCACGCGGGCACGCTGGACCCCGAAGCCACAGGTGTTCTGGCCATTGCTCTGGGAGAGGCCACGAAAACCGTGCCCTACATCACCGACGCTCTGAAAGCCTATTCCTTTATCGTGCGGTTGGGGCAGGCGACCAATACCGATGACACCGAAGGCGAAGTGATTGCCAGCAGTGACATCCGCCCCACGGATGAGCAGATAAAACAGGCCCTTGGCGGATTTGTCGGCGATATCATGCAGGTGCCGCCCAAGTTTTCCGCTGTCAAGATCGACGGGCAGCGCGCCTACAAGATGGCCCGAGACGGGGAAGAGGTCGAACTGTCCGCCCGCCCCCTTTGGGTGGAAGAACTTGTGATGACCGACCGCACCGATGCCGATCACGTCTCGTTGGAGATGATCTGCGGCAAGGGCGGATATGTCCGCTCGATCGCACGCGATCTGGGCGAGGCTCTGGGCTGCTTTGGTCATGTCGTGTCCCTGCGTCGCATCTGGTCAGGTCCGTTCGAGGCGAAAGACGGGCTGACCCTTGATCAGATCGAAGCGATGGCTCACGACCCCAAGCTTGACGCTTATCTGAAGCCGCTTGAGGTGGGTCTGCATGATCTGCCCGAACTGCGCTGCACCGCTGAGGGGGCCACGCGTCTGTGCAATGGCAACCCCGGCATGGTGATCGCATCAGACGTTGAATACGGCGACGAAGCCTGGGCCTCTCTGGATGGCAAGGCCATTGCGGTCGGCATCTATAAATCGGGCGAATTGCACCCGTCACGCGTGTTCAATCAGGACTAGATGATCACGCGGACGCATATCAAGGGCGATGCGCCCTCGACGGCGGTCTATTCCGATTGCGAACGCTACCGGTATAGCCTGACCCGGGTCTGGGAACCGGACGGGCGCAAGGCTTTGTTCGTGATGCTGAACCCATCGACAGCCACAGAGGTTCAGAATGACCCTACGGTCGAACGCTGCGAGCGTCGCGCCCGGGCGTTGGGGTTCGGAGCCTTTCAGGTGACCAACATTTTCGCATGGCGCGACACCGATCCCCGTAACATGCGCGCGGCTCGCGATCCCGTCGGTGACGCCAATGATGCTGCCATCCTGCAGGGAGCCGAATGGGCTGACCAGATCGTCGCCGCATGGGGCACCCATGGCGCGCATCTTAAGCGCGGCTCGAAAGTCGAAGCGCTTTTGCGCGGGGCGGGACATACCCTGTTTCATCTCGGGCTCAGCAAGGCGGGGCATCCCAAACACCCGCTTTACATTTCATACACCCAGCAGCCCGAACCTTGGGTCTGAGACCAGCAAGAAACGGTTAACCACGAGATCAGCTTGGCTTTGACCGGGCGACCCGTGGCGTGTCAGGGTCACGGCCTGCGGTTCTCTTTGGTTTCATGTGGGGCAGTGATGCTGTGGTTGGCAGGTTTGATGGGAATGATCGCCGTTGGTGCGGCTGGCATGGCCGGTTTCCTGGATCCCGATGACGATGTCCCCGGCGCGGCCGAAGGCATTGATGACGCGCCGCCTCCTCCGGATCCTGATCCCCGGGGGTTGGATCTTCTTGAACTCATCGGCTCGGACGGGGCTGACACGCTGTCCGGCGGCGATGGTGATGACACGATCCGCGGCGGTGCCGGCAATGACGAGATCTCGGGATATGGCGGTGCCGATCTGATCAAGGGTGGGTCGGGGCAGGACGACCTGCATGGCGCGGACGGCGACGACACGCTGTTCGGCGGCGCGGATGATGACAGATTGCACGGCGAGGACGGCGCAGATCGGCTGTTTGGCGGTACCGGCAATGACACGGCCTATGGCGGGAATGATGACGACAGCCTTGATGGTCAGGACGGGGACGACCAGATGTTCGGCTCTGCCGGGAATGACAGCCTGGCTGGCGGCACAGGAAACGACGCGCTGCATGGCGGGCTGGACAATGACAGCCTGCGCGGTGATCTGGGGTCCGATACGCTATTTGGCGGATGGGGCGATGATATCCTGTCGGGCACGGTCCTGAACGCAGAAAGAAGCGATACGGATGATGTGGACTTCCTGAACGGAGGTGGCGGCTCGGATGCGATCACGCCAGGTACGGGCGATGTCGTGGACACGGGCGACGGGGCTGACACGATCTTTCTTGGGGATTGGATTGGTCCGGATCACCCGGTGGAGGTGATCGATTTCAACGTGACCGAGGACCGCTTGATCATGATCTGGAATGGCGTTGGCGGGGCAGAACCCGAGATCGAGCTTCTTTCGAATGCTGAAGACCCGGATACAGTTCAATTGGTCCTGGACGGAGACATCATCGCCGTCTTGCGTGGCGGGGCCGCGCTGAGCGAAGATAACATCGCCCTTCTCACCCGCGCCGAGGCGGCGACACGTGGTCTGATGCTGAACTGATCGCCTGACTTGGGGCTGGCACAAAGCCTTTGCTATCCTCGTCAATTCCGCCTATACGCGCCCATCCAATCCGGAATCGCCTTTTGAAGGAGGTTGCGGATGGAGCTCTCCAAGGGCCTGTGCTGGACGACATCCCGGCCTGCGCCATTCACCTTAACCCCGTAAGGAGACCCCGATGTCGATTACTGCAGAAGTAAAAGCTCAGGTCATGAAAGACTTTGCAACCAAAGAAGGCGACACCGGTTCGCCCGAAGTTCAGGTTGCAATCCTCAGCTCGCGGATCGCGACGCTGACTGAGCATTTCAAGACACATAAAAAAGACAACCACGGCCGCCGCGGCCTGCTGAAGATGGTGGCCCAGCGTCGTAAGCTGCTGGACTATCTCAACGGCACAGACCCGGCCCGTTACCAAGACCTGATCAAACGCCTCGGCCTGCGCCGCTAAGCCAGAGACGGTCACTGAAATTGCGAACGCCCGCTTGTTTCAAGCGGGCGTTTTCATTTTGGCAACCCAAGCTGACACTCAGCTGGCGTCGCTTATGATCTTTGCAATCTTTGCAGCGATGGCATTGCTGGCCTTCTGCGAAGGATGGATCATGTCAGCCGCGTGGTACGAGCCGTCTCCGTATGGAACCAAATCACGCAGCGACAGGAAATACACCCCGTCCCGATCCTCTGCCATGCGGGCGATACGCTCCTCCAGCTTGTCGCCTTCATCCCGGCAATGCTCAATCGGTGAGCCGCGACCAGGGCTGCGCAAATAGCCGACATAGATAACCCTGGCCCCGGTAGAGCGCAGTTCAGACACCAGATCCGCGATCTTGCCGTCGCTGCCATCAGGCGCGATCATCCGATCAATACGCGTGTCGCAGGCGATACATCCACAGGCCATCCAAAGGTCGTTGCCACCGCCATTCAAGATGATCCAATCCCAATCACCCGGCATGAACTGCTGTGATATCCGCATGCCAAGCGCGCTGCTGACAGGCAAATTGTTGATCATCCGCGCCCCCGAGACAGAGCGGTCAATCACAGGTTCACCCAGATAGGCCTCGACCCGATAGGAGATCGACGCCTTGGCCGCCGAATGCGATGCCAGCAGTGAATCGCCCATGGCAAGGATGCGCGCCGGCTGATCGGGGTTTTCACGCTCTCCGCATGCGACAAGCACAAACAAAAGAGCAATCAGAGACAGAACGCGGTTCTTCATAAGCTTGCCACACACACCATTTCAATCGCAGATCACTGCCCTGCTCAAAGTCCTATCTACACAAGAGAATTATGGCATCGACGCGGGCGCAGTGTGACCATGATTTGACCGCGATAAAGTAAGCATACCGCCAAGGCGGGTCATAGAAAGCAAAAACCGGTCACCAGCTGCGCTTGCAGACTGTGGATATGCGCCATGCGCAGATCCAAAAGGCCCGAGACATGCAAGCTCTGATCATCGGGGCAAGCGATCCCAAGCGCTGAATCACCCTAAACCATCCCGGCTTTCCAAACCGCGCAAACTCCTGTATGGCCCCGGTTATCTGAGACGTAACGCTTTGGACCCCAGCGTTCGCAAACAAGGATTGGGGTCGGCGGCAATGGGGCCGCCAGTCAAACGGGAGACCCGGGATACGCCTGGGAGTGCTCCCAAACAGGAAACGATGATGTTTAACATTTCTACGAAGTCGATGCAGTGGGGCGAAGAAACGCTCACACTGGAAACGGGCAAGATTGCCCGTCAGGCAGATGGCTCGGTCATTGCCACATTGGGTGAAACCAGCGTTATGGCTAACGTGACCTTCGCCAAATCGCCCAAACCCGGTCAGGATTTCTTTCCGCTGACCGTTCACTATCAGGAAAAATACTATGCCGCCGGCAAAGTGCCCGGTGGTTTCTTCAAGCGCGAGGCGCGCCCGACGGAAAAAGAGACGCTGACAGCGCGTCTGATCGACCGTCCGATCCGCCCGCTGTTCGCAGCAGGCTTCAAGCACGAAGTGCTGGTCATGTGCACCGTGCTCTCGCACGATCTGGTCAATGACCCTGACATGGTGGCAATGATTGCAACCTCTGCGGCGCTGACCATCTCGGGCGTTCCGTTCATGGGTCCGATCGGTGCCTGCCGCGTGGGCTTTTCGGACGGCGAATACGTTCTGAACCCCACTGTGGATGACATGCACGAACTGCGCATGAACCCCGAACAACGTCTGGACCTGGTGGTTGCCGGGACCAAGGACGCGGTGATGATGGTGGAATCCGAAGCCTATGAGCTGACCGAAGCGGAAATGCTGGGCGCGGTGAAATTCGCACATGAGCAGATCCAACCGGTCATCGACCTGATCATCGATCTGGCCGAAGATGCCGCGAAAGAGCCGTTTGACTATCAGGCTCCGGATTACTCGGATCTCTATGCCGCCGTGAAAGCTGCCGGTGAAACGCAAATGCGCGCAGCATTCGCAATCACAGACAAGCAAGAACGGACCGCAGCCGTTGCAGCCGCACGGACCGCGATCACCGACAGCCTGAGCGAAGAGCAACTGGCAGATGCCAACCTCGGTTCGGCCCTCAAAAAGCTTGAGGCGTCGATCCTGCGGGGCGATGTCGTGAAAACCGGCAAGCGGATTGACGGGCGTGACACCACGACAGTGCGTCCGATCGTTTGTGAAACCGGGCTTTTGCCACGGACACATGGCTCGGCCCTGTTTACACGTGGCGAGACACAAGGTCTGGTCGTCACCACGCTGGGTACCGGCGATGATGAGCAATTCATCGACGCGCTGCACGGGAATTTCAAATCGAACTTCCTGCTGCACTACAACTTCCCTCCCTATTCGGTGGGCGAAGCCGGTCGCGTGGGCCCTCCGGGCCGCCGTGAGATCGGACATGGCAAACTGGCATGGCGTGCGCTGCAGGCGGTTCTGCCTGCCTCGACCGACTTTCCTTACACCATTCGTCTGGTGTCAGAGATCACTGAATCCAACGGCTCGTCGTCAATGGCGTCAGTCTGCGGTGGCTCCTTGTCGATGATGGATGCGGGCGTTCCGCTGAAAGCACCAGTTGCCGGTGTGGCCATGGGTCTGATCCTGGAAGATGACGGATCCTATGCAATCCTGACCGACATTCTGGGTGACGAGGATCACCTGGGCGATATGGACTTCAAGGTTGCGGGAACGGAAAACGGCATCACGTCGCTGCAGATGGATATCAAGGTCGCAGGCATCACGCCCGAGATCATGGAGAAAGCCCTGGCGCAAGCCAAGGACGGTCGCCTGCACATTCTGGGCGAAATGGCCAAGTCCATGACCGAAGCGGGTGACTTCTCGGTCCACGCGCCGCGGATCGAGACGATGCAGATCCCAACCGACAAAATCCGTGAAGTGATCGGATCGGGCGGTAAAGTGATCCGCGAGATCGTCGAAGTGTCTGGTGCCAAGGTCGATATCAACGACGAAGGCATCATCAAGATCGCTTCGCCGAACGCAGATTCGATCAAGAAGGCCTATGACATGATCTACTCGATCGTGGCCGAGCCAGAAGAAGGCGGCATTTACAAAGGTACGGTCGTCAAGATCGTCGACTTTGGTGCCTTCGTGAACTTCTTTGGCAAGCGTGACGGCCTGGTGCATGTCTCCCAGATTGAAAACCGTCGCCTGAACCATCCTTCGGATGTGCTCAAGGAAGGTCAGGAAGTCTGGGTGAAACTGCTTGGCTTTGATGATCGCGGCAAGGTTCGCCTGTCGATGAAAGTCGTTGATCAGGAGACCGGCCAGGAAGCCCCACAAGAAGAAAAGAAAAAGGAAGACGCGGAATAACGCGGTCCGTCCTGAATGATGAAAGGCCCTCGGATCTCCGGGGGCCTTTTTCTTTGGGCTCGCTGCATCAGAAGGCGCATGTTCGCGCCATCGGTTTAGATCTCTGGCGAGACAGGCGCGGGCGCGGTATGCAGAAGCCATGCACAGCCTGATCATCCATATGTCTCAAAGCACAGCCCGACGCGCAAATGCGGAACAGTTGCTGCTGGATCTGCCAAACGCAGAGTTGCTCGAGGCCGTGGATGGGCGCGACCCGGCGCAGGTGGCGGGCGTGAAGACCCACGCGGGTGACCTGTATGCGCCACGGTATCCCTTTGCCCTGCGCCCGGCTGAGATCGGGGTGTTTCAAAGCCATCGACGGTGCTGGCAGACCATCCTGGATCGCGGGTGGGAGCGTGCGCTTGTCGTTGAGGATGATCTGGCCGTGGAGCCCAAGCGCTTTGCCCGTGCGCTGCAGATACTGGATGCGCATATGACACCCGAGATGGTTGTCCGCCTGCCGGTGAAGGCACGTGAGCTTCCGGTCCAAGTGTTGGCCAGTGAAGGGGATTTACAGCTGATCCTGCCGAAAGTGATTGGCCTGCAATGCATCTGCATGGCGGTGGGCGCACGGGCGGCTGAGCGCCTGCTGAGAGCCAGTGAGGAGATCGACCGGCCTGTGGATACATGGTTGCAGATGCATTGGGCAACCGGGCAGCCCATCCATGCGTTGCTGTCCAATGGCAACCGCGAGATCGCAGGCGAGATCGGCGGCTCGACCATCCAGACAAAAACCCGCGCCAGCGGGAAACTGGCGCGGGAAGTCAAGCGCGCGGCATATCGCGCGCAGATCGCGTTCAAGCCACAAAGGGCTTAACCCGGAAGTTTGGTCATGCGCAGATAGGGCAGGACCGTTCTGAATTCACCGAATTTTTCCTTGGCATCGGCATCCGACACAGCCGTGGGGATGACCACGTCCTGACCCACTTCCCAGTTGGCAGGGGTCGCGACACCGTTCTTGGCGGCCGTCTGCAACCCGTCCAGCGCGCGGAGCACTTCGGCAAAGTTGCGCCCCACATTCATCGGATAGGTCATGCTGAGCTTCAGTTTCTTGTCAGGCCCGATGATGAAGACCGACCGCACGGTGGCGGTATCATTTGGCGTGCGGCCGTCGGGCAGATAGGCTTCGGAAGGCAGCATGTCGAAAGCTTTGGAAACCGCCAGATCGGTGTCGGCAATGATCGGAAACCCGGGCTTTGCGCCCCCTGCCGTTTCGATGTCGCCCTTCCATTTCTTGTGATCCTCGACTCCGTCGACGCTGATGCCCATGACCTTGGTGCCGCGCTTGGCCCATTCATCGGCGAGTTGCGCCACCGCACCGAATTCGGTCGTGCAGACCGGGGTGAAATCTTTGGGATGCGAGAACAGGATCGCCCAACTGTCGCCGATCCAGTCATGCAGGCTTATTGCCCCGTGATCGGTCTCGACCGTCAGATCGGGGATAGTGTCGTTGATGCGAAGTCCCATGGTAGTCTCCTTTTGCGAGTCGCGCTTGCTTCCTACCTTGTGATTAAGGGTCCGGGATACAACCCCTTGTCTTGCCCCTGACCGGACAGAGTGACAGAGTGCCGGCGATTCCCTGACCGGGCGGTCAGGCATGAAACACGTGATTGGGAGTGTCAGAATGATCGAGAAGCGCCAGTTTTACATCAACGGGGCCTGGGTCGACCCGGCTCAAGCCAATGATTTCCATGTGATTGATCCGTCAACGGAAGACCCCTGCGCTGTCATCTCACTGGGTGGTCAGGCCGATACGGATGCGGCTGTGGCCGCTGCAAAAGCTGCCCTGCCCGGCTGGATGGCGACCCCGCCTGAAGAGCGTATCGCATTGGTTGAAAAGCTGCTTGAGACATTTGCCGCACGGGCAGAAGACATGGCGCAGGCCACTTCAATGGAGATGGGTGCGCCGATTGACATGGCACGCCAGCAGCAGGTGACATCCGGCACCTGGCACCTGAAGAACTTTATTCGCGCGGCCAAGGCGTTCCAGTTCGACAAACCCCTGGGCGATCATGCGCCCAATGACCGGATCATCTATGAGGCGGTGGGTGTCGCCGCTTTGATCACCCCATGGAACTGGCCACAGAACCAGATCACGTTGAAAGTCGGTGCAGCGGCGATCGCGGGTTGCACAATGGTTCTCAAACCCTCCGAGCAGAGCCCCCTGAACGCCATGATCTTTGCCGAATGCATGCACGAGGCCGGCTTTCCCGCTGGCGTGTTCAACCTTGTGAATGGTGATGGCGTTGGCGTCGGCTCGCAGCTGAGCGCACATCCGGATGTGGATATGGTCAGCTTTACCGGATCGACCCGCGCGGGCATCGCGATTTCCAAGAGTGCTGCCGATACGCTCAAGAAAGTGCATCTGGAACTGGGTGGCAAAGGTGCCAACCTGATCTTTGCCGATGCCGACGAAAAGGCCGTCAAGCGCGGCGTGCTGCACATGATGAACAACACCGGCCAGAGCTGTAACGCACCCAGCCGGATGATGGTCGAAGCCAGCGCCTATGATCAGGCGGTCGAGATTGCGAAAGAAACCGCTGAAAAGGTCACAGTGGGCAACGCGCATGAGGAAGGTCGTCACATCGGTCCCGTCGTGAACGAACTGCAGTGGAACAAGATCCAGGGCTTGATCGAGACCGGAATCGCGGAAGGCGCGACCCTGGTTGCCGGTGGTCCCGGCCGACCCGAGGGGTTCAACAAGGGCTATTACGTCCGCCCCACGGTTTTTGCCGATGTGACCAATGACATGACCATCGCGCGCGAGGAAATCTTTGGCCCGGTTCTGTCCATCATGAAGTTCAAAACCGAAGAGGACGCGGTCGCCATGGCAAATGACACGGTTTATGGCCTGACAAACTATGTTCAGACCTCCGATCCCGTGCGCGCCAATCGTCTGGCACGCCAGTTGCGCTCGGGGATGGTCGAGATGAACGGCCAGAGCCGCGCCGCAGGTTCACCGTTTGGAGGGATGAAGCAATCCGGAAACGGCCGCGAAGGCGGTGTCTACGGGATTGAGGATTTTCTTGAGGTAAAGGCTGTGTCGGGCTGGACACCTGAGTAAGCTCGCCTCAATGCGCATGAAGAGCCGTCCTGAAGGGCGGCTCTTTTTTGGGTATTTTTGACCAGAAAGAAGCAGGGGTAGCGGGAGTTGGCTACCTCGCGTAAGGATCGCGCCATGATCTATGCGCGTTTACATGGCCGGCTGGGCAACCAGATGTTTCAATATGCGGCAGCGCGCGCGCTGGCTGAACGCCATGGCGTGGCTGTCGCATTGGATGCGCGCGGGGCAAAGCGGCGCGGTGAAGGTGTTCTGACCCGCGTGTTTGATCTGGATCTGGCCAAGCCCGAGACATTGCCGCCGGCCAGGGATGAAAGCATCTTGCGCTATGGGCTGTGGCGCTATCTTGGTGGCGCTCCGCGCTTCGTGCGCGAGAAGGGGTTGGCGTTCAACCCAAGCTTTGATGCTTTGCCGGATGACGTTTACCTGCACGGGTATTGGCAAAGCGCGAGATACTTTCACGGTGCAGAAGATCGGATCCGGCGGGATTATGTCTTTCCGGAGGTCTCGAACGCGCAAAACGCAGAGATGGCCGCGCGGATTGGCGAGAGCCTGGCCATTTCCCTGCATGTACGTCGCGGAGATTATGTGGCGCTCAAGGCGCATGTTCTGTGCGATCAAGCCTATTACGAGGCTGCTTTGATGCGGGTTCTGGATGGGCTGGAGGCCACACCGACAGTCTTTGTTTTTTCCGATGATCCCGTCTGGGCGCGCGACAATCTGGACCTGCCCTGCGAAAAAGTGGTTGTGGATTTCAACGGGCCGGAGACGGATTTCGAGGATATGCGGCTGATGTCGCTTTGTGATCACAACATCATCGGGAATTCGTCGTTTTCCTGGTGGGCCGCATGGCTGAACGCCAATGCTGGCAAACGCGTGATCGGCCCTGCACGTTGGTTTGGTGATCCAAAGCTGTCAAATCCCGACATTCTGCCGGCAGACTGGATACAGATCAGCGCCTGATCAGAACTCGGGCATGGCGCGGAACTTCAGCCCTTTGCCGGATTCGGGGTGATTGATGCGCAATTCTTCCGAGTGAAGCATCAGGCGGGGATAGTCAGCCGCTGCCCCTTCAGCATAGAGCGGATCTCCAAGGATTGGATGGCCCAGAGCCAGCATATGGACGCGAAGCTGGTGACTGCGCCCGGTGCGCGGAGAAAGGCGCACCCGGGTCTCGTGGGCATCATCTTTGACAACCCGCCAGTCGGTGACCGAGGGGCGACCGTTCTCGGGGTCCACCATCTGACGGGGACGGTTGGGCCAATCCACCCCCAGGGGCAGATCGACCCGGCCGGTTTTCGGCTGAAGGCGGCCCCAGACACGGGCGATGTAGCTTTTCCTGGCTTTGCGCAGCTCGAACGCTTTGGAGAGGGTGCGCTGCGCATATGGGGTCAGTCCAAAGACCATCACGCCCGAGGTGTCGCGATCCAGGCGATGCACAAGCAACGTATCCGGGAAAGCCGCTTGCAGCCGGCTGAGCAGGCAATCCCTCAGATCGTCGCCCTTGCCCGGGACCGAGAGCAGTCCGGACGGTTTGTTCACCGCGATGATATGGGCATCTTCATAGAGGATATCCAACGGGGTTTGCGGCGGCTCATATGTCATGGCGCATCTGACGGATCATGGATGTGGTATAGATGACCAGCGCCAGCCAGATCATCGGGAACGCGATCAGCCGGGCTCCTGCGAACTCTTCCCCGAACACGAAAAGCGCCACGAGGAAGATCATCGTGGGGGTGATGTATTGCAGGATGCCGATGGTCGACAGGCGCAGACGCTTGGCCCCGTTGGCATAAAGCATCAGTGGCACGGCTGTCGCGAAACCGCTTCCGATCAGGAGCCAGGTATCCTTGGAATTGCTGAGGAAATGGCTCTGGCCTGTCATCACGAAGTACCCGATCAGACCCAGCGCCACGGGAGACAGGATCATCACTTCAAGCATGAACCCCTGGTTGGGTCCGATGGGCAGGCGCTTCTTGAAGAAGGCATAAAAACCCCAGCTGAATGTCAGACACAGCGCGGCCCAGGGCAATGTACCGGCCTCCCATGTCAGCAAGCACACCGCGCAGGCCGCAAGTGCAATGGCGGCAAGCTGGGCGCGGCTGAGGCGTTCGCCAAGCAGGACCGCTCCGAGGAAGACCGAGAACAACGGGTTGATGTAATAGCCAAGCGCTGCCTCGACCGCATTGCCGCTGGTGATCGCCCAGACATAGACGCCCCAGTTGATCGACACGAGTGTCGCGGTCAGGCAGGCCATACCCAGCATGGAGGGGGTAGAGAGTGCCGTGCGCAGCTCTTTTGTTCGCCCAAGTGCCATAAGCACGAAGCCGGCGATGGGGATGGACCAGATCACACGATGGGCCACAATCTCGACCGGGGAGATATGATCCATCAGCTTGAGATAGAGCGGCAGGAACCCCCAGAGCACATAAACGAAGATCGCAAAGCCAAAGCCTTGTGCTGTGTCGCGATCCTGAAGGGGGGGTGTGGTGACGCTCATGTCGGGCCTTTCGCAGCCTCTGGTACCCTGCTGGTTGCCGATTGGAAAGTGCCGCTAGCAAGGGCCTGCATCAAGAGACCACGTCACAGGATAGGTTTCCGCCGAACCGAGGTTCTCAAAAAGATCGAAGCCCGAAACGAAACACCCGTTTTGCGCCGGCGGCGCATCCCTGCGCACGCCCGGCTCAACCGTCAGAACCTGCCCGCTCCTCAGGGCGCGATTGCTGGCGCGCCCTGTTCAGGCGCGCACGCGTTCGGATTTGGGATCATACATGGGCCGCAGTGATGCCTCGGCGACGACACGTGTGCCGGCCACGTCGATCTCATAGCGCGATGCAAGAACCTGATCTGATGTTTCGTCGGCGCATGGCACATATCCCATGCCGATGGCCCCCCCAAGATGGTGACCATAGGCACCAGAACTCAGGTAACCGACAATCTGTCCGTCCCGCAGAATTGGCTCGTTGTGATAGAGCAGAGGTTCGGGATCGGTCAGGCGGAACTGGACAAGGCGGGTCTTGAGACCCTCGTCGCGCTTGCGCTCGACCGCATCCCGGCCAATGAAATCGGTTTTGTCCTTGGCGACGGCAAAGCCAAGACCGGCTTCCAGCACGTGATCTTCGCAGGTGATGTCATGGCCAAAATGTCTGAAGGCTTTTTCGATGCGCGCGCAATCCATCATATGCATGCCACAGAGTTTGAGACCCATGTCGCGCCCGGCGTCCCAGATCGTTTCGAACCCGTGGCCTGCCATGTCAGCGCTGATGTAGATCTCCCAACCCAGCTCACCAACATATGAAACCCGGTGGACACGGGCGAGGCCCATGCCCAACTCGATCTCCTGTGCAGTTCCGAATGGGTTGACGGCGTTGGAGAAATCATTGGGCGAAATCTTCTGCATGAGAGTGCGGGCATTGGGACCCATTACCGCCAGCACCGCTTCGCCTGCGGTGACATCCGTGATGACGACATGTGCATCGCCCAGGTGGCGGCGCATCCAGGTTTCATCCGCCAGCCGCGTCGCTGCCGGGGTGACAACCAGATAGGCCGTTTCGGACAGCCGGGTGACAGTCACGTCTGCTTCTATCCCTGCCCCGGCATTCAGGAACTGCGTATAGACGATCTTGCCTGTGGGCACCGACATGTTCGCTCCGCACAGTCGGTTGAGGAAGCTTTCGGCATCCGGCCCCTCGACGCGAAGTTTACCGAAGGAAGACATGTCATACATGCCAACGTTTTCGCGCACGGATCTGAGTTCATCGGCGACGTTGCCGAAGAAATTCTGGCGCTTCCAGCTGTATTCATATTCGGCTGTCTGACCGTCGCGCGCGTACCAGTTGGCGCGCTCCCAGCCTGCCAGTTCGCCCATGACGGCTCCGTGCTGGCAAAGATGATGGTGGAAGGGCGTGCGACGCACACCGCGCGCCGTCGCCTTCTGGCGATAGGGATAATGGTCGGCATAAAGCAGGCCCAGCGTTTCCGTCGAGCGGTCCATCAGATAGTGCTTGTTGGACTGGAACGGCTGCATCCGCGCGATGTCCACATCGCCCAGATCAAAAGGCTTGGCACCATCCTGCATCCATTGCGCCAACGCCATGCCCGCGCCGCCTGCCGATTGAATGCCGACCGAGTTGAACCCGGCGGCGACCCAGACATTGTCCATCTCGGGGGCAATCCCGAGGTGGTAGGCATCATCCGGCGTAAAGCTCTCGGGGCCATTGAAGAAGGTATGAATGCCCGCCTCGGCCAGCATGGGCATGCGATTGACCGCATGTTCCAGGATCGGCTCGAAGTGATCAAAATCCTCAGGCAGTTGATCAAACTCGAAGCTGTCGGGAATCGGACCCCAGGGTTTGGACAGCGGTTCGAATGCGCCAAGCAACATCTTGCCAGCGTCTTCCTTGTAATAGGCGCATTCATCCGGCACGCGCAGCACTGGCATTTGTGTCAGACCTGCGATGGGTTCAGAGACAATGTAGAAATGCTCGCAGGCCTGCAGGGGGATGCTTGTGCCAAGCATCTTGCCCACGTCACGGCCCCACATGCCGGCACAGTTTACCACGTGCTCGCAGGCGATATGGCCGGTGTTGCCCGCTTCGTCGGCCCAGTCGATGCCGGTGATCCGCCGCCCTTGCCGGGTTGCACCGGTGGCCTTGACGCGCTCTTGCACGATGGCACCGCCCTGACGGGCCCCCTTGGCCAGCGCAAGCGCGATATTGGCAGGATCGCCCTGCCCGTCCTTGGGCAGATAGACACCGCCGGTCACGCCGTCGATGTTGAGATGCTCGTATCGGGCCTTGATCTCGGCCGGGCTGATCTCTTCGATCTCGACTCCGAAGGCACGCGCCATTGCGGCCGAGCGGTGCAGTTCTTCGAGGCGCTCGTCGGTGAGAGCCGCAGTGATCGAACCCACCCGTTTGAAGCCCGTCGCCGTGCCTGTTTCGGCTTCGAGATTGCCATAGAGTTCCTGGCTGTATTTGGCGAGCCGGGTCATGTTGGCCGTCGCACGCAGCTGCGCAATCAGGCCAGCGGCATGCCAGGTGGTGCCGGAGGTGAGTTGTTTGCGCTCGAGCAGGACAACATCGGTCCAGCCGAGTTTGCTCAGGTGATAAGCCACCGAGCAACCGATGATTCCGCCGCCAATGATGACGACGCGGGCAGAGGAGGGAAGATCAGTCATGGGTCGTCCTTTTGGTTTGGGCGCGGTCTGATCGGACGCTGACGCGTCCGATCCGTTGGGGGCGCTGCCCCCAAACCCCCGCCGGATTTTCAGCAAGAAGAAGGGATCATGTCAGACAAGAGTGTGGCCTTGTGCCTTGAGACGATGGGCGAGTTCCAGAATGTGGTCGGGGCCGACTTCGCAGCAGCCGCCAACGATCGTGGCACCCTGGTCAACCCAGCCCATGGCCATATCGGCATAGATTTCGGGCGTCAGGTCCACACGATGTTGAAGCGCGTCAACGGTCGGGGCCTCGGTAAGAAAGCCTTCGGAGATATGAGTGAAACCGTTGGCATAGGCCCCGAACGGCAAGCCGGCATTTGCCAGGATATCAAGGCCTGCCTGAACGACTTCGGGGCGCGAACAATTGATGAGCACCGCCGCAGGTCGCGCCGTTTCGGGCAGCGCCAGGATGAGGTCGACGATGGTCTGGACAGGCTCGCCCGAGCGCAGCTTGGTGCCGTCAAAATCATCGACGGATACCGCAAGCCAGACCGGCTTGTCGGTGACCTCCTTGACAGCGGCAAGCGCCGTTTGCGCATGGTTGAGCGATGAGGCGGTTTCGATCAGCCACAGGTCGACACCGGCATCGAGCCGTTTGATCGTGGGATGATACATGGCCCCAGATTGTGCCGTGCTGACCACGATATCGGGGCGGTATGACGCGCCGATCGGCCCCAGAGACCCGGCGATACGCCCCGAGCCATGAGCATCGCGCGCCGTGGTAACCGCGCCAAGAGCCGTATCCAGCAGTTGGGGAATCATATCGACGAGATTCACGCGGTCCAGCCGGTCTGCCATGACCGCATAGGTGTTGGTCGTCGCCACCGTTGCGCCGACCTTGAAATAATCCGCATGCACCGCGCCGACCAGTTCGGGATGGTCGATCATCACCTGGGTGGACCACAGCGGCGTGCGGCGATCCTGAGTGCGTTTGACCAGTTCTTGTCCGATGGAGCCGTCAAGAAGAGTGATATCAGTCATTGCTGCGCCTTTATTGCAGAAGGATGCGATGAGGTTGGGCCGCGCGATCTGCATCGCGCGGAGTTGTAGATGCCGTGGCAAACATCGCCGTCAGAGCAGCCGAAGACATCAGGCCGATCCGGAGGCTCATGCGCGCAGACGTTCGTTTTCGGGATCCCAGAGCGGTTGATCCGGTTGCACGATCGCGCGACAGCGCTGGCCGAAAATCTCGACCTCGAGCTCGGTTCCCGGCACCGCAAGGTCCGGACGCAGCATGCCAAGCGCGATGGAGGATCCCACGCGATACCCCCAGGCCCCCGAGGTGGTCTCGCCCACGACATCGCCCTTGTACCAAAGGGTGGACATATAGGGTGCGTCGGCCTCGCCTGCGTCGACGGTGAGGGTGACGAACCGCTTTTTCACACCTTGCTGTTTTTCGTTCAAAAGCGCCGACTTTCCTGGAAAATCCTGTGGTTTGTCGAGTTTGACAAACCGGTCGAGCCCGCCTTCGAGCAGGGTGTAATCGGTGGACAGATCGCCTTTCCAGGCGCGATATCCCTTTTCGATGCGCAGGGAATTCAGCGCCCACATGCCGAAGGGTTTCGCGCCTGCTGCAAGCACCGCGTCGTAGATCGCGGGGATGCTGTGGTTCTCGGCGTGGATTTCCCAGCCGAGTTCCCCGGCAAAGGACACGCGCAGCAGGGCGGCCCATTCGCCCGCCACATCGGTCTCCTGGAAACTGAGCCAGGGCAGCGTGAGATCGGCATTGGTCAGTCCCGAAAGCAGGTCGCGCGATTTCGGGCCGGTGACGATGAGCGTGGACATGCGCGTGGTCCAGTCCTCGACGGTCAGGCTGCCGTCTGCGGGCAGATTGTTCAGGATCACGTCGCGGTCATGCCATTGCGCGGTGGCCGCTGTGACGAGGATGAAATGATCCTCGGCCTCACGCGTCACCGACATTTCCGTCAGGATGCGGCCCCGGCTGTCGGCAAAATAGACAAGACCGACGCGCCCGATCTTGGGAAGCGCACCGGTGATCTGGCCGCGCAGCCATTCATCCGCCCCCGCCCCGAAGACCTTGAAACGGGAAAACCCGGGCAGATCGAGAACGCCGACGCCGTCGCGCACGGCTTCGCATTCCTCGCGGATGCGCGGCTCCCAAGGGCCTGCGCGGTTCCATGTGTGGGTGGCTTCCAGCGATGTATCATCGCCCGGCTGGGCGAACCAATTGGCCCTCTCCCAGCCGTTATAGGCCCCGGTCTGACCGCCCAAATCCTTGATTTTACTGTGGTTTGGAGAAAGTTTCTTGTCGCGCGCCGCAGGCCATTCATGCCAGGGGAAGTGCATGGCGTATTCGTGGCCGTAGACTTCGATGGCTTTCTGATCGCAGTAATCCTGATCGGTGTAATCGGTATAGCGGCGCGGATCCACAGACCACATGTCCCATTCGGTCTGCCCTTCGGTGACCCATTCGGCCAGCACCTTGCCTGCCCCGCCGCCCTGGGTGATGCCAAAGGTAAACACGCAGGCCTCATAGGCATTGGGCACGCCGGGCATGGGACCGATCAGTGGCAATCCATCGGGCGCATAGGGGATGGGACCGTTGATGACCCGGCCGACGCCTGCGGTACCAAGGATCGGGACGCGCGCCATGGCGTCTTCGATATACCATTCGAGACGTTCCAGATCATCGGGATAAAGCTGAAAGCTGAAATCTTCGGGCATCGGATCATCCGGCGTCATCCAGTGGCCCTTGCAGTTGCGCTCATAGGGTCCGAGGTTGAGGCCGTGCTTGTCCTGGCGCAGGTAATAGCTGCTGTCGACGTCGCGCAGGAGGGGAACCTTGCGGCCGTTCTCTTTGGTCCAGGCAGCCAGTTCGGGGATCTCTTCGGTGAGGAAATACTGGTGGCTCATCGTGGCCATCGGCACCGTGCGCCCGCCATAGGGCTTGAACCACTCGCCCACGCGCTGCGCATAGTAACCTGCTGCATTTACTACCTTTTCGCAGCGTACGTCGCCTTTGGGAGTATGCACGATCCATTCGCCATTCTCGCGGCTGACGCCGGTTGCGGGGCAGAAACGTTCGATGCGTGCGCCCATGTCGCGGGCACCTTTGGCAAGGGCCTGTGTCAGCTGGGCGGGGTCGATGTCGCCGTCGTCGGGATCCCAGAGTGCGCCGGCAAGATCATGGGTTTCGATGAAGGGATAGCGCTCCTTGATGTCGCTGATTTCCATCATTTCCAGATCAAGACCCTGATAGCGCCCCATGGAGCGGGCGCGTTCGAACTCCATCATCCGCTCCTTGGAATGACCCAGCCGGATAGAGCCGGTGACGTGATAATTCATAGGATAATCAACCTCTTGGGCGAGACCGGCATAGAGGCCCAGAGAATAGCGCTGCATGTTCATCACGGCCCATGAGGTCGAGAAACTGGGGCAGTTTCCGGCCGCGTGCCAGGTCGAACCCGCGGTGAGTTCGTTTTTCTCGAGCAGGACGCAATCGGTCCACCCGGCCTTGGCCAGATGATAGAGGCTGGAGGTACCTACGACTCCGCCGCCGATGATCACGACGCGGGCTGTTGTTGGAAATTCGCTCATGTGTGCAGTCTCTCTGTTGGATCGGAGTTTTGTTCGTTTTGTACCGCTTTCGGGGGGCGGGGTGACCGTTTTGTAACCCCCCGGCGGCTCAGTTCCGGTGCAGTTGGGGCCATTTGCGATGGTGTGATCGTCGCTCTTGACGGGGATCGGAGCCGGTGTTCATCGTGTCGTCCTTCAATAGACCGGCGGGGCGATCACCCAGATCACCACGGCAGGTTGCGCATAGGGATTGGCATAACAGAACGGCTCTCCCCGGATGCGGAAACTGTCCCCTTCGCCCACGGTGAAGCCCTGCCCGCCAATGGTCAGGTCAAGCTGGCCGGAGACGACATAGCCCACCTCCTGAGTCGGGCGGCTGACGGGGCGGGTGATGGCGCAACCGGGTTTGAAGGTGGAATGCACCATCTCGAAATCATCGGTCAGATCCGGGGAGAGAAGTTCCTCGACCAGACCGGCCTGGGACGTGCCGATGGGGCGGCGGGCGCGGGCGCGCACGATGTATCCGGCTTCGCCCGCGGGTGCGGGTGCATGGCTGAAGAACATCGACACCGGCACGTCGAGCGCCACGGCAATCTCCCGCAGATCGCTGACCGACAGATCGGAAAGATCACGCTCAACCTGGCTGAGCCACCCGACAGAGCGGCCAAGGGTTTCGGAGAGCTCGCTCAGCGTCAGCCCACGCGCCTTGCGGAGCGCGCGCAGATCAGCCCCAAGGGAGCCTGTCAGGACTGGTTGCTGATTTGTCATGCGCCGAGAATCTTTCGTGAAATTTTTCACCGTTTTTTCATTTGCGAGAGTCTGAGCGGCAAAATCAAGGAAAAAGGTATGGAATACCCGAATGATCGGTTGACGCAGGGTCATGCTAGGGTCAGGCCATTGCTTTTGTCACCTGGCTTGAAGGAGAACACATGCGCCTGTTGCCCGTTTCCCTGATCGTGGGATTTACCACGACCCTGTCCGCCCGGGCCGATGGCCGGTCATTCGATGATACCCTGCTGGACAAGCTCAAGCAGAACCCGGCTTTCACCGCGCGCGTCCCTCGGGGATTTGACCCTGTCAAACTGACCCGCACCGGGGGTGTTGTGCCGGGGCCATTGATCTGGGGCGAGAACCCCAACGAGATCGCCGTGGTGGTGAAAGGTCTGAAAACCGAGCGGCACACCAATTGCGATCCGTCCCGGGTGCGCAGCTATGATGGCACGATGAACCTGACATTCACCGAGAGCCAGAGCTTTTCGGTGACACGGGGAGAATCTGTTGCCGCGACATTCGAGGTATCGGCTGACTTGCCGTTCGGATCGGCCTCGGCATCGGCGACGGCCACCTTGTCGACAAGCGTGGGACATACGGACGGCTCGTCCGAACAGATCGAATTCGGTCATGGATACACCGCCGTCATCGGACCCTTGAAATATGCCGATACGCAGATGCAGGTGCTGGAGCAAAAGATCGAAGGCCAACCCTTTTCGGTCGATCTGGAGATCACGGGCGATGCGCGCATCGACCTGGCACCGCGCGTTGCCTGGCTGAACCCGTCGCAGGTGCCTGCATCGCTGAGGGTTCTGTCGGGGTCCGAGCCGATTGGCTCGAGCAACGCGAGACGAGACCTGCAGCTGTGCCGTGCCCGGCATCAGGGCATATGGCATCCGGGCAAGATCATCGGGCAGCGGTGCAATTTCTCATATGGCGGAGACGAAATCCGTGGCAGTGGCTTTCAGGTGCTGTCGATGCCTTCGGGCAGCTATGAGTGGGTGTCACGGGACCGCTTTGAAAACGACAACACCGAGGCCGATGTCGCCAAGGCGCGGTCCCCCGCGATCATCGCGGGCAAGGAATCCAGATCGGATCGCTATGATGGCCAGTTGGTGGTGTGCCGCGCCGAGCACGAGGACGGCATGCATCCCGGCAAGATCGTGATCAACCATTGCATGTTCGGCTATGCCGGCAAGGAAATC